>CAYTJS010000439.1:0-2504 GCA_964438115.1 uncultured Iamiaceae bacterium | reverse complement strand
GCTTGGTTCTGTTCTCTCCCGGCTCGCCCTCCGGGCGTCGCCTCCATGTCGGAACGGTCGGCGGCATATTCGTAGGCATGGACTGCTGTCGTCGTCTACTCCTCGTCGTGTCAACCGGGGGCATGCTGTGAACCGCGGGCGGGATTTGTGTGGGAAGGTGACCGCCAGCGGGGCACCGTGTCAGAACGGGTCGGGATGCACGGTCAACCACCACGCCGTCGCGGGCGGCCCGGCGGCCATGACGGTGACCGTCGCCGGTGCCGGCCCGGACCCTCGGGCTCGACCCGGGCGTCCTCTCCGAGGAGCTCACCGCGACTGTCGTCGAGTCCGCCGCCGCCTACGAAGGCAACATCGACCCCGACCTCGACGACCGGGGAGCGTGGCTGGAACTGGCGGCCCGCCAGACCCTGCTGTACGAGTACCACTCCGCCGCCGCCGCCGCCGTCAACCAGCGCCGCAAGATCACCACGTCGGTCCTGCGTGACGACCACGGGCTCGTCTCGGGAGTGGTGGGTCGCCTGTTCACCATCTTCACGCCGCCGGCCAAGTTGGCCGAGGTGCGCGCTAAGAAGGCCGCCAAGGCCGCCGCCAAGGGGAAGGACTTCGATCCGGACTCGGACAACGTGGTCACCAACGGTGATGTGCAGCAGATGGCCATCGCCGGCGCAAAGATCCGAGGCGCGAAGAAGGAGAAGAAGTGGTCCTCCGGCCGCCCGAAGCAGCCGGAAGGGCGTCGCCTGGCGACCGTGTACCAGCAACTTGCCGCTCTGAAGGCGACGGACCCGGACCGCTACGACCGGTTCATCGCCGGCCTCGCCGAGGAGACCAGCCCGTGACCCTCTTAGCTCGGTTCGGGCCTACAGGTCGATGACGTTGGTGTTGACGTCTGCCAGACCGGCGTCGCCGACGAGCTTGTCCTTGGCTGCCGGGGGGGACGGTGACCTTGAGGACCATCTGGATGTGGCTGACGTCGCCGGCGTCGAGCGGTGGCGATGTCGGTGACGAGTTCCCGAGTCCGGGAAGAAGCCCCTCCAGCCTCCATCTGTCGTTGGGTCAGCTGCCGGCTTGGGTGAGGGCGGCGGTGAACGTCTTGGCGGTCTCGGCGGCGGTCTGGGACATGAGGACGTAGGTCCAGGTGCCGTGGTCGCCGTTGTCGGTGACGTGGCGGGCCCATTCGCGGGCGGCTTCTTTCTTGGCCTGGACTTCGGGGCGGTCGAGGTCCCGGTCGGCCTTGATCTCGATGAGCCAGTGGCGGCCGTTGCCGTCGGTGGCGTAGAAGTCGGGGCTGTACCGGCCGCCGTCCCAGTTGATGACGAGCTCGCCTCGTTGGATGCGCGCCCAGAGGGCGACGCCGCTGTCCTTGGCGTCGGCGAGGAGAGCGACGGAGCGTTCGGGGTTGGTGTCGAACCAGTTGAGCGGGTGGAGGCTCTTGGCCCAACCGGCGTAGGCGACGGTGGGGGTGAACTTGCCGACCCGGTTGGGTTCGGTGGGGCGGGTGTTGAGCCGGGTGGGGGCGAAGGTGGCGTCGCGGACGTTGAGGGTGACGGTCTCGGGGCTGTGCCGGTAGGCGTTGTTGATGATGAGCCGGGCTGCGTTGATGGCGGCGTTGAGGTAGGCGGCGAGTGCGTCTTCGCCGCCGGCGGCGGTGACTGCGGCGTCGACGAGGCGCTTGGCGGCTCTAGCGCTCTTGGTGTCGGTGGGGACGACGTCGAAGCTGAGGATGGCTTCGCGGAACGCTTGGGCGGCGTTGTCGAACGGGAGGGCGGGAGCGGCGGCGGTGATGTCGTCGGTGGCTTCGTGGGCCATGACCTTGTAGCCGCCGGGTGAGGCGGGGTCGGCGACGACGTCGAGGACTTGACGGACGAGGGTGCCGCCGGTTTCGGCGGCGAACCGGCGGCCGAGGTCAGCGAAGAGGTCCTCGTCGACGCTGGACAGGGAGAACTGGCGGGCGGTGACGGTGCGTTCCACGACGGGGATGTGCGCTTCGCTGGTGGGGGTGACGGTGCGGGCTGCTTCGGCTTCGGCGGCGGCTTGGGTTTCGCGGTCGTCTTGGGAGGTGATGAACAGCTCCGGTGCGGCCGGTGCGCCGGAGCCGCCGCCGGGGCTGCTGGTGGGCTGGCCGGTTGGGGTTGCTGGCGGTTCGGCGCCGGCGGTGACGAGCACCGTGTCGCCGCCGTCCAGGGCGGCGTCGACCGGACCGGGCGCCGTGGTCGGGGGGTGGGTGTGGGCTGAGGGCGCGGCGACGGGGGTGATGGCGGCGGCGGCGGAGCGGTCTTCGGTGAGCCCTTCGAGGAGCACGTCGGCCTTGCGGAGGAGCTGTTCGTAACGTTCGTGGGCGAGGACCTCGAGCGTGTCGAGCATCTCGATGCGGGTGTAGTCGCCCCACGGGAGCCGCAGCCCGCGGCCGAGCGTCTGTTCCTGGAGCAGCTCGGAGATGAGGGGCCGAAGCGAGCAGATGACGAAGATGTTCTTGACGTCCCAGCCTTCCTTGAGCATGTCGACCG
>CAYTJS010000438.1:0-2505 GCA_964438115.1 uncultured Iamiaceae bacterium | reverse complement strand
GGTGTTGATGGCGATGGCGCCGATCCAGTGGCCCTCGATGCGCTCGAAGTGCAGGTCGCAGCGGGGGCAGTCGTCGACCATCACCAGCCACCAGCGGAAGAGCCTTCTGGAGCCACAGACCGGGCACCGACGCACGGCGCCCCGCAGGAGCATGCGGGGGATCGACGGCAGCGGCTCGAGCGCGTAGGGGGCGTGGACCACGGCGGGCGACGCTACTGGCGAGCAGTACGGTGCGGACCCATGTGCGACACCGTCGTGGTGGTGGGCGACGACGGCGTGCTGTTCGCCAAGAACAGCGATCGGGACGCCAACGAGGGCCAGGGCCTCGAGTGGTGCCCCGCCGTCGACCACCCCGCCGACACCGTGGTCGCCGCCACCTGGGTCGAGGTGCCCCAGGTGGCCCACACCCACGCCGTGCTCCTCAGCCGGCCGTTCTGGATGTGGGGCGCCGAGATGGGCGCCAACGAGCACGGGGTGGTCATCGGCAACGAGGCCGTCTTCACCGACCAGCCCGAGGCCTCGACCGGCCTCACCGGCATGGACCTGCTGCGCCTGGCCCTGGAGCGGGCGACCACGGCGGCCGAGGCCGTGGAGGTCATCGTCACCCTCCTGGAACGCCACGGCCAGGGCGGGGGCTGCGGCCACGAGGACCGGTCCTTCACGTACCACAACAGCTTTCTGGTCGCCGACCCGACCGGGGCCGTCGTCCTCGAGACCGCCGGGGCGCTCTGGGCCACCGAGGAGGTCACCCAGGGCGCCCGCAGCATCTCCAACGGGCTGACCATCCCCGGGTTCGCCGAGGCCCACTCGGACCGCCTGAAGACCCGGGTGTCGGCCTGCCGCCACCGGCGGGCCATCACCCAGGACCGGGCCGGGCGGGTCGGGGGGGTCGAGGAGCTGATGACGCTGCTGCGGGACCACGGACCGGGCCGGTCCCAGCCCCGCTACGCCTGGCTGAACGGCGGGATGGCGGCACCCTGCATGCACGGCGGCGGGGTCGTCACCAGCTCGCAGACCACCGCCAGCTGGGTGGCCGACCTCTCCCCCGCCGGGCGTCATTGGGTGACGGCCACCGCCGCCCCGTGCACCGGCCTGTTCAAGCCCGTCGCCGTGGACGACCCCCTCGACCTGGGGGCCTTCCCGACCGACCACGACGACGGGTCGCTGTGGTGGCGCCACGAGCGGCTGCACCGGCGGGCGGTCACCGACCCCGCCGCCCTCTACCCCCGCTTCACACCCGAGCGCGACGCCACCGAGCTGGCGTGGCTGGCCGACCCGCCGACGCCGGCCGAGGCCTTCGCCCGGGCCGACGGGCTCCTCGACCGCTGGACCCGTCTCGTCGCCCTCGACCCCGTCCCCGACGCCCGGCCCCGCTGGGCCCGCCGCTACTGGTCGACCCGCAACGAGCGGGCCGGCCTCGACCTGACCCCGGAGGCCGCATGACCCCGCCGAACGTCGACGACCTGCTGGACCGGGCCTTCACCGACCAGCCCCGCCCCGACCTGGCCACCACCCTCGCGGTGGTGGCCGTGCGCGGGGGCGAGGTCGTGGCCGAGCGCTACGCCGACGACGTCGACGCCGACACGACGCTCATCTCCTGGTCGATGGCCAAGAGCATCACCCAGGCCCTGCTCGGCCTCGCCGTGGCCGACGGCCTCCTCGACGTCCACGCCCCCGCCCCGGTGCCCGAGTGGCAGGCCGCCGACGACCCCCGGCGGGCCATCACGGTCGACCAGCTGCTCCGGATGTGCTCGGGCCTGCGCTTCTGCGAGGACTACGTCGACGACGGGGTCTCCGACGTCATCGCCATGCTCTTCGGCGAGGGCCAGGACGACATGGCCGCCTTCGCCGCCTCGTTCCCGCTCGAGCACGAGCCGGGGACGGTGTTCAACTACAGCAGCGGCACCACCAACATCCTGGCCCGCATCGCCGGCGACCTCCTCGGCGGGCGGGACGGGGTCGAGGCCGCGCTGGCGGAGCGCCTCTTCGGCCCCGTCGGCATGACCTCGGCCACTCCCCGGTTCGACGCCGCCGGGACCTTCGTGGGCTCGTCCTACGTCTACGCCACCGCCCGGGACTTCGCCCGCTTCGGCGAGCTGTACCTCAACGAGGGCCGCGTCGGCGACCGCACGGTGCTCCCGGCCGACTGGGTCGCCTACGCCCGAAACGAGTCGCCCGTCCCCAGCGGCCCCGACGAGCAGCCCTACGGCGCCCACTGGTGGCGGTTCCCCCCGGTGCCCGGCAGCTTCGCCGCCCAGGGCTACGAGGGCCAGCGCACCCTGGTGGTGCCCGACGAGGACCTCGTGGTGGTCCGCCTGGGCAAGACGCCGGCCGAGCTCAAGCCGAACCTGGACGTCTGGCTGACGGCGCTGGTGGACGCCCTGCGGCGAGCCTGAGCAGCAGGGCGTCACTGCCGGGGGCGCCCAGCAGGGCGAGACCGACGGGCCGACCGGCGTTGTCCACCGCCCCGGGCACGACCACGGTCGGGGCCCCGACCAGCGAGGC
>CAYTJS010000437.1:0-2507 GCA_964438115.1 uncultured Iamiaceae bacterium | reverse complement strand
ACCCCTTCTACCTGGCGCCCCTCGGTGCCGACCCCCTGACCTTCGCCGCCCTTCAGGCCCGGGCGGTCATCGGGTCGGGCCTGGCCGACGAGCGCTCGATGGCCGAGGTGGCGGTGCGGGCCCGGGGCGAGGGCGACGTCGACGCCCTGCTCGCCGAGGACTACCTGCGGGCGCCGCTGCGCCGCCACGACGTGCCCCCGATCACCGACGGCGCCGCCGCCATGGTGCTGGCCGTGGGTGACCGGGCCCGCGAGCTGGTCGAGCGCCCGGCGTGGATCACCGGGATCGACCACCGCACCGAGTGCCACAACCCGTCCTACCGGGCCCTCGACGACTCGCCCTCGACCCGCCTGGCCGCCGAGGCCGCCGGCCTTGGTGCCGGGCCGGTCGAGGTCGCCGAGCTGCAGACGGCGTTCACCCACGAGGAGCTGCTGCTGCGCTCGGTCCTCGGCCTGGGCGACGACGTCGCCGTCAACCCCTCGGGCGGGCCGCTGCGGGCCAACCCGATCATGGCCTCGGGCCTGTGCCGCATCGGCCACGCCGCCGACCACGTGATGGGCGGGGGCACCCGGGCGCTGGCGCATGCCACCAGCGGGCCCTGCCTGCAACAGAACCTCGTCTGCCTCCTGGAGGGACGCCCGTGATCCCCGCCGCCGTGGTGGGCGTCGGCCAGACGCACCACAAGTCCCGTCGCCGCGACGTCTCCTTCGCCGGCCTCGTCCGCGAGGCGGTGTTCCGGGCCCTCGACGACGCCGAGATGACCATGGCCGACGTCGACGCCGTGGTCCTGGGCAAGGCCCCCGACCTCTTCGAGGGCGTCATGAAGCCCGAGCTCTACCTCTCCGACGCCCTGGGGGCCACGGGCAAGCCCATGTTCCGGGTCCACACCGCCGGGTCGGTGGGGGGCTCGACCGCCATCGTGGCCGCCTCCCACGTGCAGGTGGGCAAGCACCGGACGGTCCTGGCCGTGGCCTTCGAGAAGCAGTCCGAGGGCAACGCCCAGTTCGCGCTCGGCAGCGGCAAGGGCGCCTCGCTCGGCGCCGGCGGCGCCTTCGCCCCCTTCATCCGCTCCTACATCCACCGGAGCGGCGCCCCCGAGCACATCGGGTGGAAGGTGGCGGTGAAGGACCGGCTGAACGCCCTCAAGAACCCCTACGCCCACCTGAAGATCGAGGACATCTCGATCGAGAAGGTGAAGGCGTCACCGATGATGTGGGAGCCCATCCGCTTCCTCGAGTCCTGCCCCTCCTCCGACGGTGCCGCCGCCATGGTCATCACCGACGAGGACGGCGGCCGGGCGGCGGCGGCCGCCGGGCGCCCGCCGGCGTGGATCCTGGGGACGTCGTCACGCTCGGAGCCGCCGTCCTTCCCCGGCCGGGACCCGGTGCGGCCCGAAGCCTGTCTGCAGTGCGCCGAGGACGTCTACGCCATGGCCGGCATCACCGAGCCGCGCCGCCAGCTCGACATGGCCGAGCTCTACGTGCCGTTCTCGTGGCACGAGGCCATCTGGCTGGAGGCCCACCACATCGCCGAGCCCGGCGAGGGCTGGCGAATGATCGACGACGGCTCGACCGAGCTGGGCGGGTCCTTCCCGGTCAACGCCTCCGGCGGCGTGCTCTCGTCCAACCCCATCGGGGCCTCGGGCCTGCTGCGCTTCGCCGAGGCGGCCAACCAGGTCCGGGGGGCGGCCGGCGAGCACCAGGTCGACGGCGCCCGCACCGCCCTGGCCATGGCCTACGGCGCCAACAGCCAGTACTTCTCCATGTGGGTCGTCGCCGACGACCTCCAGCCCTTCACCTGACCTGATCCGAAATTGCGTGAGTTGGTCACGCTGAGGATGACCAGCTGACGCAATTTCGGGGTGGGGGTCAGGCGAGGTCGGTGGGGCCGAGGGGGGCACCGAGGGCGACGCGGCCGGCCAGTTCGGTGACCCGGTCGGGGTCGAAGATGGCGTGGCCCTTCATCGTCTCGATGTCGCGCTGGATGCGCTGGAACGGGTGGTCGGCCAGGTAGACGCTGGCGCCGGCGCCCACCCCGATGTCGGCCACGAGCCGGCGGGCCCCGTGCACCGCACCGGCCGCCCCCAACCGGGTGCGGACCCGGAGCCGGTCGTCGACGCCGTCGCCGTTGGGGGCGGCCTCGAGCCGGGCGATGGTCGTGCGCCAGGCGCCGAGGAGGGCGTCGAGCTCCCCCAGCGCCGCCCCCAGCCGGGCCTGGGCCACCGGCTGCTCGGCGGCGCGCTCCCCCAAGGAGTAGGCGAGCACCCGATCGGCCAGGCGCTCCTGGTAGGCGGCGACGGCGGCCTCGGCCGCCCCCAACGCCGGGGCCGAAGCGGTCAGCGACAGGACCGGGATCAGGGGGAGGGCGACCAGGTGGTCGTCGGCCACGCCCCGACCCGGCTCGAAGAGGTCGGCGCCGGCCAAGGTCTGGTCGGCGGGTACGACCAGGTCCTCTGGGCATCTCCCCGTTGACCGGACACGGGTTATGACGCTTGACGGTACTGCTGT
>CAYTJS010000436.1:0-2513 GCA_964438115.1 uncultured Iamiaceae bacterium | reverse complement strand
TGCGCGAGACCAAGAACTTCTTCGAGTCCTTCGGCCTGGTCGCCCGGGCCATCACCGTCCACCGCTCGCTGACCGACGAGCCCTGACCCGGTGGACCGGCCCCTCGTCTGCGTGGGGGCGGTGGCCGTCGACGACGACCGCCTCCTGCTCGTACGCCGGGGCCACGGTCCCGCCCCCGGGACCTGGTCGGTGCCCGGGGGCCGGGTCGAGGCGGGGGAGACGCTGGTCGAGGCCGTCGTCCGGGAGCTGGCCGAGGAGACGGGGCTCGAGGGCGTCTGCGGCGAGCTGATCGGTTGGGTGGAGCGGCTCGACGAGGACGCCCACTACGTGATCCTCGACTTCCACGTCGACGTCCTCGACGGGGCCGACCCGGTGGCCGGCGACGACGCCGCCGACGCCCGCTGGGTCCCCCTGGCCGAGGTGGCCGACCTGCCGCTCGCCCCGGGCCTGGGGGCGTTCCTCCACGAGCACCGCATCCTCGAGCGGATCAGCTGACCGACGGGCGTCGGATCCCGGGCGCCCCGCCGAGGCCCGGGACCGACGCCGCCGTCAGCGGCCCTTCCAGACGGGGTCGCGCTTCTCGATGAAGGCCATCGGGCCCTCGGCGAAGTCCTCGGTGGAAGCGAGGCCCATCATGGCGGCCCCGGACTGGCGCACGCCCTCCTCGTCGTCGGTCACCGTGATGCTCTCCAGCACCAGGCGGCGTGACTCCCGCACGGCCAGGGGGGCGTTCACGCAGATGGCCTCGGCCAGTTCGACGGCGGCGTCGAGGGCCGACCCCGGCTCGGCCAGCCGGTTGACCAGGCCAAAGTGGTGGGCCCGCTCGGCCGAGATGGGGTCACCGGTGAGGGCCAGTTCCATGGCCACGTTGAAGGGGAGCTTGCGGGGGAGGCGGAAGAGGCCACCGGCGGCGGCGACCAGGCTGCGCTTCACCTCGGGGATGCCGAAGCGGGCCTCGGTCGAGGCCACGACCAGGTCGCAGGCCAGCACGATCTCGGTGCCCCCGGCCAGGGCGGGGCCGTCGACGGCGGCGATGATCGGCTTGGTGCGCTGACGGGTGACGATGCCGCCGAAGCCGCCTCGGGCGGTCTGCAGGTCGGCGGCCTGACCCATCGAGATGGCCTTCAGGTCGGCCCCGGCGCAGAACACCGGGCCGTTGCCGGTGAGGACGCCGATCCAGACCTCCTCGTCGGCCTCCATCTGGTCGATGGCGGCCTCCATGCCCTGGGCGACGTCGCCGTTGACGGCATTGCGGGCCTCGGGACGATCGATGGTGAGGACGGCGACCGCCCCGCGCTTCTCGTAGTTGACCATGGCCCGGAGGGTAGTCAGCGGGCGTGTCCCGGCTCGCTACCGTGGCAGGCGGTGCACCTGAGCTGTCCGTTCTGCGCGTCCTACGACGTGGCCCGCCTGTACCTGGCCGGCGCCGACCTCGACAGTTGCGAGTGCGGCTCGTGCGGGGCCCGCTGGGACGAGGACCACAGCACCGGGGAGTACCGGGGCCGGGCCAGCCACGCCATCGTGGTGACCCCGCCCGAGCACCCGTGACCGCCCCGTCGGTCGTGGTGTTCGACTTCGACGGCACCCTGGTCGACTCCGACGACGCCCTGACAGCGCCGTTCGTGGCCCTGGGCGTGCCCGCCGCCGCCGTGGGCCGGGGTCGGCTGCTGGCCGAGGAGTGCGCCCGCCACGGCGTCACCGTGGCCGACTACGCCGCCCACTACGACCCGACGGTCGCCCAGCCCTTCCCCGGGGTGGAGGACCTCCTGGCCGCATTGGGACGCTGGGGGCTGTGCTCGAACAAGCACCCCGACGCCGGCGCCGCCGAGTTGGCCCGCCTGGGGTGGGCGCCGGCGGCGGCCACCTTCGCCCTCGACCGGCCCAAGACCCTGGACCCGGTGCTCGACGCCCTGGGAGTGGGGGGCACCGAGGTGCTCTACGTGGGCGACACCGACCACGACCGCGAGTGCGCCGTCGGGGTGGGGGCCCGCTTCGCCCTGGCCGGGTGGAACCCCCGGTCGCGCCCGCAGGCCGACGACCTCGTGTTGTCGACCCCCGCCGAGGTCCTGACCCTGCTGGCCTGAGCCGGCGTCAGCCCTCGGGCGTCGACTCGTCGGCCTCGTCGGTGGTCACGGGCTCGTCCGGCTCCTCGGTGGCCACGGCCACGGGCTCCTCGACCGGCGTCTCCGCCGCCGCGTCGGGCGCATCGGCGACACCCTCGGGCTCCTCGGCCGTCTCGGCAACCGTCTCGGGCTCCTCGTCCACGGGCGCCTCGGGGGCCTCCTCAGTGGCGGGCTCCTCGGCCGGCGTCTCCGCCGCCGCCTCGGGCGCATCGGCGGCGGCCTTGGACACCTCGGCGGCGGCCTCCGGCGTCTCGGGCTCCACCTCGGGGGCGGGCTCCTCGGCCACGGGCGCCTCCGGGGCGGACTCCTCCGCAACCGTCTCCGGCGCCTCGGTGGTGGCCTCGGGGGCCACGGCCTCCTCCTCGACCGGAGCGGCGGCGTCGGCCGGGG
>CAYTJS010000435.1:0-2517 GCA_964438115.1 uncultured Iamiaceae bacterium | reverse complement strand
TGATCACACCCGCGGCCTGCTGGTCCGAGGCCAGGCTGACGCCCCAGAGCCGGAAGCCCGTGTCATAGGCGTCGTAGACCGAGCCCTCGGCGAAGATCAGCCACGAGGCGGGCACGGTGGGCAGCAGGGACATGATGAAGAGGTAGAGGCAGGCCACCGGCGAGGAGATGCGGAACTCCTCGAAGGGCCCGATCACACACATCCACATGAGCACGCTGGCGGCCACCAGGACCACGTGCACCGTGTAGTGGAGCGGCCCGTTGGCCACGGCGGCGTTGACCAGCGCGGGCCAGTGGGTGAGCACGGTGACCACGTTGAACAGGATCCCGGCGACCAGCGGGCGCGAGAGCCGGCGCAGCACTCGGTAGGAGCGGGTGCCGGTGGGGAAGGCCAGGCGGGCCAGCCAGACCGGCGTGGCCAGGAGGAACAGCATCGGCATGACGTAGGACAGCAGCAGGTGCTGGACCATGTGCAGGGCGTAGAGGTACTCCTCGCCCAGGTCGTGGAGGGGCCAGTCCGAGGCCAGCCAGAGGGTGAGGATGCCCAGGCCCAGGGCGATCTTCTGGCCGGTGCGCATGATGGGCTCGCCCGGCGGGACGACCTTGGGGGCGATGACCCGGACGACGTAGAGCGACAGGCCGATGACGGCGGCGACCAGCAGCCACACCTCGACGTGCGGCTGCCACCGCCAGGCATCGGCCGAGGCGGCGGCGAGGCTCATGTCAGAGGTTCTGCCAGTACTCGAAGGTCGTGAGCATGACGATGTAGACCGCCACCGCCAGGGCCAACCCCGCCACGAACACCCACGACAGCAGCTTGTTGTCGAAGCGCAGGTGCATGAAGAACATGGCGACCATGGCGAACTTGATGACCATCAGCACCATGAGGACGGGCAGGAGCCACTTGCCCATGTCGACGAAGTAGGTGGCCACCTCGGCCAGCGTGAGCACGGCCAGGATGATGGCGACCTGGACGTAGAGGAGATCGGAGGCGTGGTGTTCGCCGGTCTCGTCCGGTTCGGTGAGGGGCTCGACGTGGTGCTCGGTGGTGCTCATCTGCTCAGTAGGCCAGGTAGACGACGGTGAAGATGATGATCCAGATGATGTCGACGAAGTGCCAGTACAGGCCGACGATCTCGACGGTCTCGGCCTTGTCCTGCTCCAGCTTGCCCCGCATCGACAGGCCCACGAGCGACAGCAGCATCACGATGCCGACGGTGACATGGACCCCGTGGAAACCGGTCAGCGTGTAGAAGGCCGAGCCGAAGATGTTGGTGGTGAAGCCGAGGCCCTCCCGCACGAAGGACGTGAACTCGTAGATCTGGCCGGCGATGAACAGCGCCCCCAGGACCGCGGTGGTGGTGAGCCACAGCCGGTTGCGCCGGTGGTCGCCCCGGGTGAGGGCCGAGACGGCCAGCACCATGGTCAGCGAGCTGAACAGCAGGATGAACGACGACACCGAGGTGAACGGGATGTCGAAGACGTCCTTGGGCGTGGGCCCCTCGACCGAGCGGTTGTGCAGCAGCAGGTAGGTCGAGATCAGCCCGCCGAAGAGCAGGCACTCCGAGGACAGGAACACCCACATCCCGAGCTTCTCGTTGGAGAGGCCGGTGCTGGTGGAGAACTCCTCGTGCCCCGTCTCGGGGTCGAGGACCATGTGCTCAGGCAACGGGGGCCTCCTCGGGGGTGTCGGCCGCCTCGGCGGGGGCCTCGGCGTCCTCACCCGGCTCGAGGGCGGCGACGGCACCGTCGTCGGACGGGGCGTCGCCATCGGGCTCGTGGTGGTGCGGCGGGTTCTCGTCGTCGTCGGCGGGCTCGAGGGCCCAGCCGTAGATGCCGGCCAGGGTGACGATGACCCCGAGGATCGTCCAGGCCATGTTGAAGATCAGGCCGTAGCCGATGATCGGCAGGCCGATGGAGACGACCAGCGGCCAGTACGACGGCGAGGGCAGGTGCACGTCGGTGCGGTCGCCCTTCTGGCAGACGTCGGCGGTCTCGGCGATGCGGACCAGCTTGCCGCTCTCGTCGGTGCCGTACTTGCGGTACCAGAACTCGTCGAGGTGGGTGACCGTGGGGATCTCGTCGAAGTTGTGCTCGGGCACCGGCGACGGGACCATCCACTCCAGGCTGCGGCTGTCCCACGGGTCGGGGCCGGGGGGCACCTGCGAGGCGGCCTTGCGACGGGAGGCCACCACGTTGGCCAGGAACAGGATCAGCGAGACGGCGATGGTCAGGGCCCCGATGGTGGACACCAGGTTCCAGAAGTCGAAGCCCAGGCCCTCCTCGTAGGTGTAGATCCGTCGGGACATGCCCTGCAGGCCCAGGATGTGCATCGGGCCGAAGGTGAGGTTGAACCCGATGAGCATGAACCAGAAGTGGGCCTTGCCCAGGCGCTCACCCAGGAAGTGGCCGAAGACCTTGGGCCACCAGAAGTACATGCCGGCGAAGAGGCCCATCATGGCCCCGCCGAAGAGCACGTAGTGGAAGTGGGCGACGATGTAGTAGGTGTCGGTCTGCT
>CAYTJS010000434.1:0-2569 GCA_964438115.1 uncultured Iamiaceae bacterium | reverse complement strand
ACTCGCCCCGCGAGGTCCAGCGCGAGGTCTTTGCGGCCCAGGTCGCACTGGCCCACCGCCACGACCGGGCCCTGGTGATCCACACCCGCGAGGCCTGGGACGACACGTTCGCCGTCCTGGCCGCCGAGGGCGTCCCGCCCCGCACCGTCTTCCACTGCTTCACCGGCGGGGCCTCCGAGGCCCGGCGGGCCCTCGACCTCGGTGCCCACCTCTCGTTCAGCGGCATCGTGACGTTCCGTTCCGCCGACGACGTCCGCGACGCCGCCCGCCTCTGTCCCGAGGACCGCCTCCTCGTCGAGACCGATGCCCCGTTCCTCACCCCGGTGCCCCACCGCGGCCGGCCCAACCGACCGGCCTACGTGACCGTGGTCGGCGCCGCCGTGGCCGAGGTCCGCGGGGTGCCGGTCGAGGCGGTGGCCGACGCCACCTGGGCGGCCACGGCCCGGGTCTTCGACCTCCCCGTGTAGGCCGGGGCGAGGCGCCGGAAGAGGTTGCGGTCGTGTTACGGTCATCAGGTC
Organism: uncultured Iamiaceae bacterium; assembly: GCA_964438115.1. Taxonomy (GTDB): domain Bacteria; phylum Actinomycetota; class Acidimicrobiia; order Acidimicrobiales; family DATDAH01; genus DATDAH01. The sequence goes on along the minus strand of CAYTJS010000434.1, from coordinate 2,051 downwards.
CGCACCCCGGGAAGGGCCGCACCGCTTGTCCGCACATCCCCCACTCCGCCTCCGGCTGACGCTGGCGTTCCTGCTGGTCGTCCTGGCCGGCACCGCCGTCGGCGCCGCCGTGGCGTTCGGGTCGGGACAGGAGGCGCCCACCACGCTGCGGACCGGTCCGGTGGCGGCCACCGGCCCGCCCCTGGCCCTGGGGGGCATCGACGGCAACCCGGCGGCGGCGGCTGCGGCGGGGCCCAGCCTGCGCATCGGGATCCTCGACAAGAGCGCCGCCATCCGGGCCCAGGTGGCCCGGGCCGACGCCGCCGCCCTGCGGGAGCTGGCGGCGGCCCAGGAGGCGGCCATCGCCGCCTACGCCGCCGCCGTGGACGCCGCCACCGCCCCCACGGGCGACCCGGGCGGTAGCAGCGGTGGCGGGGGCAGCACCGGCGGTGGTGACGACGGTGGTTCCTCCGGTGGCGGTGGTGGTGGCGGCGGCACGGTGGGCGGCTCGCTCAGCGAGCGCCTCGATGCCCTCGCCCAGTGCGAGTCCGGCGGCAACCCCCGGGCCTTCAACCCCGCCGGCCCCTGGTACGGCGCCTTCCAGTTCCATCCCGACACCTGGCGGAACATGGGCGGTGGTCCCGGCGACATCCGCAACTACTCCTACGGCGAACAGAAGGCCGTCGCCGCCCGCCTGGTGGCAGCGGCCGGCTGGGGCCAGTGGCCGTCCTGTGCCGCCCGCCTCGGCTACATCTGAGGACCTGCTCACTCCCACCCAGGCCCGCGATCTGCTCGACCGTCACGGTCTGAGCCCCAGTCGCGCCCTGGGCCAGAACTTCGTCGTCGACCCCAACACGGTCCGCCGCATCGCCCGGCTGGCCGAGGTCGGCCCCGGTGACCACGTCGTCGAGGTGGGAGCGGGCCTCGGGGCCCTCACCCTGGCCCTGGTCGACACCGGGGCCGCCGTCACCACCATCGAGGCCGACCGCCACCTGCTGCCCGCCCTCGACGAGGTCCTGGCCGGCACCGACGTGCGGGTCGTCGCCGGCGACGTGCGGGGCGTGGACTGGGGCGACGTGCTGACCGGCGCCGACGAGTGGGCGCTGGTCGCCAACCTGCCCTACAACCTCGCCACCCCGATCGTCCTCGACGTGCTGGCGGGGCTCCCCGCCGTGCGCCGCCTCCTGGTGATGGTCCAGCTCGAGGTGGGGGAGCGGCTGGCGGCGCCCGCCGGCAGCAGGGTCTACGGCATCCCGTCGGTGCTGGTGGCCCTGCGGGCCCGGGCCGAGATCGTGGGCAAGGTCTCGCCCGAGGTGTTCCTGCCGCGGCCCCGGGTGGCCTCGGCCCTGGTCCGCATCGAGCGGCGCGACGCCCTGGCCACCGACGCCGACGTGGCCGTGCTCGAGGCCCTCGTCCGGCGGGCCTTCGGCAACCGGCGCAAGATGCTGCGGCGCTCCCTCGACGGGGTGGTGAGCGCCGACCAGTTCGCCGCCGCCGGGATCGATCCGGCCGCCCGCCCCGAGCAGCTCGACGTCGAGGCCTGGGGCCGCCTGGCCCACGCGGTGACGCCGTGACCCCCGTCGTCCTCCGGGCCCGGGCCAAGCTCACCGTCTCGCTGCGGGTCACCGGCGTGCGGGACGACGGCCTCCACCTGATCGACGCCGAGATGGTCACCCTCGACCTGGCCGACACCCTGACCGTCGACGAGACCGCCCCACCGGGCGTCGTCTACGAGGGTCCCCACGGCGACGGGCTGGCGACCGGTGACGACCTGGTCACCCGGGCCCTGGCCCTCGTCGGCCGTTCAGCCCGGGTGGTGGTCGACAAACAGATCGCCGCCGGGGCCGGCCTCGGCGGCGGGTCGGCCGATGCCGCCGCCGTCCTCGGCTGGGGCGGCTCGACCACCTCGCCGATGCCGCCCACCCGGGCCCGACCGCCGACCAGGCAGAAGGCCACGTCGGCCCCCAGGCGGGCGGCGCCGGCCAGGTCGGTCCAACCCCCCCAGGCCAGGACGGCGGCGGCGTCGGCCGACCCGCCGCCGAGACCGGCTCCGGCGGCGATCTGCTTGTCGA
>CAYTJS010000433.1:0-2579 GCA_964438115.1 uncultured Iamiaceae bacterium | reverse complement strand
GGCGTGCGCTACTTCACCCGCTCAGATCCGACCCACGGATCGAGCAGGAGAGCCTGAAATTGCGTCGATCTGTTGTGCCCACCGCAACGAAATGACGCAATTTCGGGGTGGTGGGGGGGTGGGGGCCGAGGGACCGGGCCATGAGCATCATGGGTGTCACACCGGGGTCGTAGCGTCGGGGGCGTGATCGACGAACGGGTCCTCGGGCGGGTGCGGGCGCTGCTGGCCAAGGCGGAGTCCACGACCTACCCCGAGGAGGCCGAGGCCCTCACCGCCAAGGCCCACGAGCTGATGGCCCGCTACGCCATCGACCGGGCCCGGGTCGAGGCGGGGGCCGGCGCCGGCGGTCCGGGGCTGCGCACGATCGTCATCGACCACCCGTACCCGTCGGCCCGCTTCACGCTCCTCTCGCTGGTGGCCGATGCCAACCGCTGCCGGGCGGTGTGGGACAAGCGGGCCGGGTCCGCGACGGTCATCGGCTACGAGGTCGACGCCGAGGTGGTCGAACTGCTGTACACCTCGCTACTGGTCCAGGCCACCGCCGAGCTCCTGCGCCACGGCCCCAAGACCGACGCCCGGGGCCGCTCCCGCACCCGGGGCTTCCGCCACTCGTTCCTGCTCGCCTTCGCCTGGCGCATCGGCCAGCGCCTGGCCGAGCAGACGGCGGCGGCCGAGGCAGTAGCCGCCGTCGAGCCGGGGACCGACCTGGTCCCCGTCCTCGCCCACCGACGGGCCGAGGTCGACCGGGCCACGGCCGAGGCCTTCCCGCGGCTGGGCCGGGTGCGGGCCTCGGTCAGCAACGGCGAGGGCCTCCTCGCCGGCCGGGCCGCCGCCGACCGGGCCGACCTCGGCCGCGAACGCCTGACCGGCTGAACCGGTGCCTGGCGCTCAGGCGGCGCCGGCCTCGCCGGCGCCCCACCGTCCGACTGAGCGCCCACACCCCGATGAACGCCTGGTTGAGCACCACCGTGAGCCCCAGGTCCGGCCGGGTGGGCTGGGTCCACAGCGAGAAGGCGACCAGGACCTGCAGCCAGCCGGCCCCGGCGAAGGCCAGCCCCTCGACGGTCGCGACCTGGATGTGGGCCGGGACCATGACCAGATGGACCACCCCGGCGCCGGCCGAGAGCACGGCCAGGGTGGCGAGGACCGGGGCGGGCACCGCCGTCCGGTCGTGGTGGTGCGACGGCCAGCACCGTCGGGCCCGCGCCCGCGGGGTTCAGCGGCCGTGGACCAGCCGGCCGGCGACGAGGGTGGCGGTGACGGTGACCGCGGCGGGATCGACGAGCGTGGCCGCCAGGGGACGGTCGAGGACGCACAGGTCGGCCGCCACTCCCGGGGCGACCCGACGGGGCGGGCCGCCGGGATCCTCCAGGGCGCCGAGGAAGAGGGCCAGCGCTCGCGCGGGCGACACGGCCTCGTCCGGGCCGAGCGAGCGACCTCCCGACGTCCGCCGATCGACGGCCGCAGCCATGGCCGCCCACGGGTCGGGGCGGCCGTGGGGAGCGTCGGTCCCGGCCCCGACCGGGACCCCGGCGGCCAGCAGCGAGGCACAGGGCCAGAGGTGGGGGCGGTCGGCGGCGTCGACCTCGGCCAGGTAGCGGTCGCCCCGCTCGGCCACGAAGTTGGGCTGGGTCACCACCGTCACGCCTCGCTCGGCCAGGGCCCGGGCCGCGGCCGGGTCGACGACGGCACCGTGCTCCACCCGGTCGCCGGGCCAGGTCCCGGCGTCGTCCCACGCGGCCAGCAGCAGGGCGAGGGCGACCGCGGTCACGCAGTGGACCGCCACGGGCCGGCCCCGCCCGTGGGCGGCCCGGATCGCCGACGTGAGGGCGTCGAGGTCGGGGACCTCGTGGTCGGCGATCACCAGCTTGACCGGCCCCCGGGGCAGGGGACCGCCGTCGGGCAGGGCCAGGCCGCCGGTGAGCCGCACGTGCAGCGGGAGACGGCCGTCGCCCACGGCGGCGGCCAACAGACCCGGGCCGGTGCCGTCGGCGAAGGGGGTGGCGTCGGTGACCCCGGTGACCCCCCGGGCCACCAGCTCCCGTCCCACCGCGGCCAACTCGTCGGCCACCCCGTCGTCGGGCGCGGGGGCGACCGGACCCCACCGGATCCCGTCCCCCTCCCCGCCGGCGGCCGTGCTGTGGACCCAGACGGCCCCGGTGGCGTGCTGGACCCGCACGGCCCGACCCGGGGCCAGCGCGTCCAGGCGGGCCCGGTCGAGGGTGCTGTGGTGGTGCTCGTGGTGACCGACGACCCGAAGCGGCCCGACGCCCGGGGCCGAGCGCACGGCCTCGTCGAAGGCGGCCGGGCCCCGGAGGTCGGCCACGTCGAGGGACCGGCGGGCGGCGGCCATGGCCAGCAGGTGCAGGTGGTGGTCATGGAGGCCGGGCAGGATGGCACCACCCTCGACGTCGAGGACCTCGGTGCCCGGGGGGCCGGCGACGCCGGGCCCGACGGCCGCCACCCGACCGTCGGCGACGACCACGTCGGCGGGCCGGCCGTCGACCTCACCGCCCCGCAGGAGGAGCGGCGTCACCCGAGGGCCCCCAGCACCCGATCCGTGTCGGCGCCGAGCGGCG
>CAYTJS010000432.1:0-2583 GCA_964438115.1 uncultured Iamiaceae bacterium | reverse complement strand
GAGGTCGTCGAGGTCCAGGCCCACGGCCTCGATCTGGGGGCCGATCTCGGCCAGCATGCGCAGGGCGAGCGTGTCGTCGACGACGACGGCGGACCCGCTCAGGTCGGCCCCGGAGAGCCGGCGTCCTCGGCGTAGGCCCCCGACTCGACGAGCACCGTCAGCTCGGCCCGCAGGTCGGCGGCCAGGTCGGCGGCCAGGCCGGCGAAGGGGTCCCGGGCCCGGCGCACGGCCTCGTCGAGGGCGGCGACCACGAAGGCGGTGACCGACACCCCCTCGTGGTGGGCGGCGTCGGCCACGGCGTCCCGGACCTCGGCGGGCAGGCGGACCGAGAGCTGGACGGGGGCGGTGGGGTCGGCCACCATCAGATGCTAGCAAGTAGAAAGGACTGCTAGCAGACGACCGATCGGTCCTTGACACCGGGGGCACCCCGTCCTACCTTGCGCGACGCACCCGCCGGGTGGCCGTTGGCCTGCCCGCAGACGGGTTGCTTCCGGTCGGACGCGCGCCTAGCATCCCTGCTGTCGTGCGTTCCCCCTCGGTCGCCCTGCTCGTTCTCGGCGACCCCGCGCGGATCCCGACGCCCGCCCGCACCACCCAGGAGTGACCCCGTTGGCTGCACGCGCCGTGCCCCGTGACCGCTACTCCTTCGGCAACATCGCCGAAGCCCTGCCACTGCCGGACCTGATCTCGGTCCAGCGGGACTCCTTCGAGTGGCTGCTGCACCAGGGGCTGCGCAACACCTTCGCGGACATCAGCCCCATCAAGGACTTCACCGAGACCCTGCAGCTCGAGCTGGAGTTCGACCCCGACGACGAGGACCTGCGCCCGCCTCCGAAGTTCTCGGTGGAGGAGTGCAAGGAGAAGGACATGACCTACTCCGCACCGATCTTCGTGCGGGCCCGGTTCATGAACGCCACCACCGGGGAGATCAAGGAGCAGACCGTCTTCATGGGGGACTTCCCGATGATGACGGACAAGGGCACGTTCATCATCAACGGCACCGAGCGGGTCGTGGTCTCCCAGCTCGTGCGCTCGCCGGGCGTCATCTTCCAGCCGGGTGAGCGGTTCCGCCTCCGGAACCTGGCCAAGCACCAGCTGGTCACCGGCACCATCCACCCCTACCGGGGCGAGTGGATCGAGTTCGACGTCGAGCAGAAGCCGGGCAAGGACGTCACCTGCGGCACCCGCGTGGCCCGCAAGCGACGGCTGGGCATCTTCGTGCTGCTGCGGGCCCTGGGCTACGACGAGGAGAACGAGCCCGGCTTCCTCCAGCGCTTCGTCGACCACTTCGACTTCCTCGAGGGCCAGTGGGAGAAGGAGCGCGAGATCGCCCCGACCCAGGACGAGGCCCTCGTCGAGATCTACAAGCGGGCCCGCCCCGGTGAGCCCCCGACCGTCGAGTCGGCCCGGGCCTACTTCCGCAACGCCTTCTTCGAGCCCCGCCGCTACGACCTCAGCCGGGTCGGCCGCTACAAGCTGAACCGCAAGCTCGGCCCCGAGATCCAGAAGCTGCAGGAGACCTTCGGCCTGCGCGACCTCGACGTGCCCGACCCCGACCAGCCGGTGCTCAGCCGCTGCGAGGTCCTCGCCGCCTGCACCTACCTCCTGCACCTGGCCAAGGGCGACCCCGGCTACCGCCTCGACGACCAGGACCACTTCGCCAACCGCCGCATCCGCTCGGTGGGCGAGCTCATCCAGAACCAGGTCCGCATCGGCCTGTCCCGCATGGAGCGGGTCGTCCGCGAGCGCATGACCACCCAGGACGTCGAGGCCATCACGCCCCAGACGCTCATCAACATCCGCCCGGTGGTGGCGGCCATCAAGGAGTTCTTCGGCACCAGCCAGCTCTCCCAGTTCATGGACCAGGTCAACCCGCTGTCGGGCCTGACCCACCGTCGCCGCCTGTCGGCCCTCGGCCCCGGCGGCCTCTCGCGGGAGCGGGCCGGCTTCGAGGTCCGCGACGTCCACTTCAGCCACTACGGCCGGATGTGTCCTATCGAGACGCCGGAGGGCCCGAACATCGGCCTCATCGGCGCCCTGGCCACCTACGCCCGGGTCAACGAGTTCGGCTTCATCGAGTCGCCCTACCGCAAGGTGGAGAACGGCAAGGTGACCGACGAGATCGTCTACCTCACCGCCGACGAGGAGGAGGAGTACGTCGTCGCCCAGGCGAACGCCCCCCTCAACCCCGACGGCACCTTCAAGAACGAGCGCATCCTCGTGCGGCGCTCGCCCCAGGCGGCCTCGCTGTCCGACCTCAAGCTCATGCTCGAGCGCGACGTCTACTTCGCCGCCACCACGGAGATCTCCGCGGTGCCGGCGGACGAGATCGAGATGATGGACGTCTCACCGAAGCAGATCGTCTCGGTGGCGACCGCCCTGATCCCCTTCCTCGAGCACGACGACGCCAACCGGGCCCTCATGGGCGCCAACATGCAGCGCCAGGCGGTGCCGCTGCTGCGTGCCGAGGCGCCCTTCATCGGCACCGGCATCGAGGGTCGTGCCGCACGTGACGCGGCCGACATGGTGCTCGCCGAGGAGGACGGCACGATCGTCGAGGTCGACGGCTCCCGCATCGTCGTC
>CAYTJS010000431.1:2282-2592 GCA_964438115.1 uncultured Iamiaceae bacterium | reverse complement strand
CCTCACCATCACCCCGCCGGACGACACCTGGGCCCGACCGCTGCGGTGGCTGCCCCACCGGCGGGGCTCCGCGCCGGCACTCGTGCTGGCCGGCCCCGGGCGTCACCTCGACCGGGCGACCACCGTCGCCGGGCTGGACCACCGCTGCACCACGGTCCTGACCCTGGGACCGGGGGGCGCCACCCTGACCGACGGCGACGGCGCCCGCCACGACGTCGTCCTCCGACCCGTGCTGGCCGACCTCGACCTGGCCGAGGCCACGGGCCGGGCACTGGCCCGCTGGCGCGACGATGAGACCGACGGGGGCCAC
>CAYTJS010000431.1:0-2272 GCA_964438115.1 uncultured Iamiaceae bacterium | reverse complement strand
GCCGGTCCGTCTGGCCGACCTCGCCGACCCCCCGCCGTCGGCCCGTCCGGCGCTGGCCACGACCATCGGCCTCGGCCCCGACGGCCCGCTCGTCGTCGACCTCGTGGCCCACGGCCCGCACGCCCTGGTGGCCGGGACCACCGGGGCGGGCAAGAGCGAGTTGCTGCGCACCCTCGTCACCGGCCTGGCCCGGGCTCATCCCCCCGACGCCGTCGCCTTCGTGCTGGCCGACTTCAAGGGCGGCAGCGCCTTCGACGCCTGCGCCGACCTCCCCCACGTCGCCGGCATGGTCACCGACCTCGACGACGGCCTGGCCGACCGCCTGCTCACCGCCCTCCGGGCCGAGCTGCGCGAGCGCGAGGTGACCCTCCGGGCGGCGGGGGTCGGCGACGTGGCCGACCTGACCGACGGGCCGCCCCGCCTGGTCGTGGTGGTCGACGAGTTCGCCACCCTCGCCCACGACCACCCTGATGCGCTCGACGCCCTCGTCGACCTGGCCCGCCGGGGCCGCAGCCTGGGCCTGCACCTGATCCTGGCCACCCAGCGCCCCGCGGGCGTGGTCAGCGACGAGATCCGGGCCAACACCGCCCTGCGCATCGCCCTGCGCCTGCTCGACGCCGCCGACGCCACCGACGTGGTCGGGGACCCGGCGGCCGCCGCCCTGCCCGCCGACCGCCCGGGCCGGGCCCTGCTGCGCCTGGACGGGGCCCTGGTCCCCGCCCAGGTGGCGACCACGTCCCTGCCCACCCCCGGACCCGACCTCGCGGTCCGAAGCGAGGGCGACCCCCGGCCGGCCACCGACGACGACGGCCCGGCCCGACTGGTGGCCGCGGTGGCCGATCGGTGGGCCGACCGCCCCCGGCCCCGGCCGCTCTGGCTGCCCCCGTTGCCCACCGACCTGGCCTGGTCACCCGGCGGCGGCGACGGCCCCGAGGCCGACGGCGTCACGCTCGGTCTCGTCGATCGGCCCGCCGAGCGCCGCCAACACCCCCTCACCTGGCGGTCCGCACGGGGTGGCCTGGTCGTCCTCGCCGGCCCCGGTCGGGGGGCCAGCACGACCCTGCTCACCGCGACCTTCGCCCTGACCCAGGGCTGCGGCCCCGACGACCTGGTCGTCCACGTGGTCGGGTCCCCCGACGGTCCCCTCGGCGCCCTCGCCCGGTTGCCCCACCTCGGGGCCCTGGTCGACCCGGCCGACCGGGCTGCCGTCCACCGCCTCCTCGCCCGCCTGGCCCACAGCGGCGACGGTGGCCGCTTCGCCCTCGTCGTCGACGGCACCGACCGCCTGGTGACCGGCCTCGACGACCTCGCCGGGGTCCGGGCCCTCGAGCACCTCGACGCCGTCGTCGGCGGTGAGGGGACCACCCTCCTCGCCGCCACCCGGCCGACGGCGCTGCCGCCCCGGGCCCTGCCCGCCGCCGACCTCGTCCTGAGCCTGGGTGGGGCCGACCCCACCGCCGACACGCTCCTCGGGCTCCGGCCCGTCCTCCCCGGTCCGCCCGGCCGCGGGCGGACGCGGGCCGGTGACACGGTGCAGGTGGCCCGGGTGGCCGACCCGGACGCCCTGCTCACCGACCGCCAGGGGCGGAGCTTGGCCCCTGACCGGTCGCGGGCCGAGGTGGCCCGACCCCTCCCCGTCGTCGTGGCCCGGGCCGACCTGGGCCGATCACCCCGGCCGGGAACGGTCGTGATCGGCCGCCGGGACCGCGACCTGGGCGTCGCCGTCCTCGAGGTGGCCACTGGCGTCCCGGTGGTCGTCGCCGGGCCGCCGGGCACCGGCCGCACCCATGTCCTGGAGCTGATCGGCGACCAACTCGCCGGCCGGCCCCGGTCCGTCCACCGCGGTGGCGAGCCCGGCGCGTTCCTCGCCGCCGTGGCGCGGTGGCTGGCCGCCCCCGGTCCCCACCTGTTCGTCCTCGACGACGCCGACCGGGTCCCCGACCCCGACGGCCACCTGGCCGCCCTGGTCGCCGGACTGCGCCCCGACACCACCCTGGTCGTCGGCCTCAGCAGCGCCCAGTGGCGAACGGGCTACGGCACCTGGACGGCCGCCCTCCGTCCCGCCGGCCTGGGCCTGGCCCTCGCCCCCGACGTCGCCCGGGACGGCGACTGCTGGTCCGTGCCCCTCACCGGCTGGGAGGCCGTCGGCGGGGCCCCCGTGCCCGGGCGGGGCCTGCTCGTCACCCCGATGGGCACCGATCTGGTGCAGGTGGCCCGGTGAGCACCGCGGTGCCGGACGGACCCGAGGTGCCCGGCGGCTTCCAGGCCGAGG
>CAYTJS010000430.1:0-2593 GCA_964438115.1 uncultured Iamiaceae bacterium | reverse complement strand
GGGCGCTCACGGGCACCGCCCGCAACTCCCAGATCTGACCCATCTCCTAGCTAGGCTCTCGCCCTCATGACCCGTCGTCGGACCCTCCTCGGCGCGCTCGTCGCCGCCCTCCTGCTCCTGGCCGCCTGCTCGGGCGACGACGGCGGTGACGACGCCGCCGTCGACCTCGACGAGGCCGGGGCGGCGCCCTTCACCACCACCGCCGGGGTCGAGTACGTCCTCGTCCAGGACGCCGAGCCGGGGACCGAGCTGACCCTGGTCGACGAGGAGGGCGAGCCCGTGACCGCCTCGTTCCCGCCCATCGGTGCGGTGTCCTCGACGGGCACGGTGGACGAGGAGGGACTGCTGGTCTTCGGCCGGGTGCCACCCGGGGACGGGTACCGCGTGGTGGGCGGCGAGGCCGACACCGCCGTGGCGTCCGAGCCCGTCGAGGTCCTCGACCGGTACGACACCCCCGACACGGCCTTCTTCGAGGGCCAGGAGTTGGTGGAGGGGCTCAACTACCTCGAGATGCGGGACGGCACGACGCTGGCCGCCATGGTCCGCTTCCCGTCCCTGCCCCGCGAGGACACCCCCGAGGGCGGGCCCTACCCCACCGTGATCGACATGTCGGGCTACTCGCCCGCCAACCCCTACAGCACCCCGGCCGAGCTGACCCTGGCCGACGCCCTGGGCTTCGCCACCGTGGGGGTCAACCTGCGGGGCACCGGATGCTCGGGCGGCAGCCTCTCCTACTTCGAGGGCAGTCAGGTGGCCGACGGCTACGACGTCGTCGAGACCGTCGCCGCCCAGGACTGGGTGCAGGGCAACCAGGTGGGGATGGTCGGGCTCAGCTACCCGGGCATCACCCAGCTCTTCGTGGCCTCGACCCAGCCGCCCAGCCTGGCCGCCATCACCCCCCAGTCGGTGATCGACGACGCCTACCGCGGCGTCGGTTGGCCCGGCGGCATCTTCAACGCCGGCTTCGCCGCCGAGTGGACCGACGCCGTCAGTGATGACGCCGTGGCCTTCGGGCCCGACTACGTCAACCAGCAGGTCGACGAGGGCGACGAGACCTGCGAGGCCAACCAGGCCCTGCGCTCCCAGAACCTCGACCTGGTCGGCGGCCTGCAGGCCGAGCCCTACCTGATCCCCGACCGGCTGGGCCCGCTCAGCCCGGCGACCTTCGTCGACCGCATCGAGGTGCCCACCTTCCTCACCGGCCAGTGGCAGGACGAGCAGACGAGCGGCCACTTCGCCAACAGCCTCGACGGCTACACGGGGGCACCCGTCTTCCGGGCCACCCTCACCAACGGACCCCACGGCGACGGCCTGACCGTGCCCGCCGTGCAGCGCTGGGCCGAGTTCCTCGACTTCTACGTGGCCGAGCGCATCCCCGAGTTGCCCGGCGCCGTCCGGGGCTTCGCCCCGGCGGTGATCGAGGACATCTTCGGCACCGGCGAGCAGTTCGGGCCCGACCGCTTCGCCGCCTACGACACCTACGAGGAGGCCCTGGCCGCCTACGAGGCCGAGGACCCGTTCCGGGTCGTGTTCGAGAACGGGGCCGGCACGGACAACATCGGTGGGCCCGGCGGGACGACCGAGATCACCTTCGACGAGTGGCCCCACCCCGACACCGAGCCCACGACCTGGTACCTGGAGCCCGACGGCTCCCTCGGGCCCGACGAGCCCACGGTGACCGACGGCGAGGACGGCTCGGTGGTCGAGTACGCCCACGCCCCCGATCAGGCCGACGACCGCACCCTCCTCGAGCAGAGCGACACCGTGTCGTTCTCACCCCAGCCGGACTACGTGTGGGAGTCACCCCAGCAGGGCGAGGTGGCCACGTGGCTGACCCCGCCCCTCGAGGACGACGTGGTCAACCTGGGCCCGGCCCGGGTCGACCTGTGGCTGCAGTCCAGCGCCCCCGACACCGACCTCGAGGTGACCCTCACCGAGGTCACCCCGGACGGCGACGAGGTCTACGTGCAGACGGGCTGGCTGCGGGCCAGCCACCGCGCCCTGGACGAGGAGGCCTCCACCGACGTGCTGCCGGTGCACCCCCACACCGAGGAGGTGGCCGAGCCGCTGCCCGAGGGCGAGTGGGTCGAGGCGTCGGTGGCCATCTTCCCCTTCGGCCACATCTTCCACGAGGGCTCCCGCATCCGGCTGTACGTGAACACCCCCGGCGGCGAGCGGGCCCGCTGGGCCTTCGACACCATCGACGCCGCCGGTGAGCACAACCTGATCGCCACGTCGACGACCCACCCGTCGTCGCTGACGCTCTCGACCCTCGCCCCCGGCACCGTCGACGTGCCCGCCGCCACCCCCGTCTGCGGGACGCTGCGGGCCCAGCCGTGCCGGCCCTACGAGCCGGTCGAGAACGTCCCGGGGGGCTGATCGTGCGCCGTCGCCTCCTCGCGCTGCTCGCCGGCGCCCTCCTCCTGGGCGCGGGCTGCAGCGGCGAGGCCACCGACAACGGCGGGAGCGGGGCGCCGGCGCTGCTGGGGCTGCTGACCGTGGTGGCCGAGGAGGCCCCCGCCGACGTGGCCTCACCGCCCACGACCCTGGGCGAAGCCGGCGCCGTCGTCGCCCAGGGTCGTGGGCGGTGAGG
>CAYTJS010000429.1:0-2607 GCA_964438115.1 uncultured Iamiaceae bacterium | reverse complement strand
TGGGGGACGAGGGACTCGACGCCGTCAGCCGGCCGCTGGTCGAGCTGTTCCGGCTCGGCGCCAGCCGCAAGGTCCACGCCCGCCAGACCACGATGGCCGGGGTCAGCGTCAGCCAGCCCGGCTACGTCCTGCTCGGCCGCCTGGAGGAGGAAGAGGGCCCCCTCACCCTGAGCGACCTGGCCGCCCGGGCCGACATGGACCTCGGGGCCACCAGCCGTCAGGTCAAGGCCCTCGAGGCCGACGGTCTGGTCGAGCGGGCCCCCCGGGCCGGCGACGGCCGGGTCAGCGAGGTGCGCCTCACCACCGCCGGCCGCCGGGTGCGCCGGGCGGTGGCCGCCGTCCAGGACCGGCACATGGCCGACGTGCTGGCCGGCTGGTCCGACGAGGACAAGGCCGCCTTCGCCACCCTCCTCGACCGGTTCGTGACCGATCTCCGGGCCGTCCGCCTGCGGCCCGCCGACCAGACCAGGAGAACGGCCTGATGGCCATGCCCACCGACATCGGCGTCGTCGACCTCATGATCGGCTTCCCCGCCGAGGACGCCCGCCGTCACTACGACTTCATGAAGGCCAACCTCCGCGACGCCGAGTCGGCCGAGATGGAGTTCCCGGCCGAGTACATGTTCAAGGACGTCCCCAACCACAAGGAGCCCGAGGCCGACGCCGTGGCCATCACCCTCGGCGAGATGGACACGTACGGCATCGACATCGGCCTGATCGGCCTCGGCGCCGACGTCAGCCACCGGGCCCTGGCCGAGCACCCCGACCGGTTCGTGGCCAGCCTGGAGATCGACCCCAACGACATCACCACGACGGTCCGTCGCATCCGCACGGCCCACGAGGAGCACGGGATCAAGGCGGTCAGCACCTTCCCGTCGGGCTGCAACCCACCGGTGCCGGTGAGCGACCGCCGCTACTACCCGATCTACCAGACCTGCATCGACCTGGGCCTGCCGATCATCGCCAACGCGGGGATCGCCGGGCCCCGGCTGCCCTCCGACGTCCAGCACGTCATGCACTTCGACCAGGTCTGTTACGACTTCCCCGAGCTGGTCATCGTCATGCGCCACGGGGCCGAGCCCTGGGAGGCACTGGCCGTGAAGCTCATGCTCAAGTGGCCGGGGCTCCACTACATGACCAGCGCCTTCGCCCCGAAGTACTACCCGCAGGCGATCGTCGACTACGCCAACACGCGGGGGGCCGACAAGGTCCTCTACGCCGGCTACTACCCGATGGGCCTCAGCCTCGAGCGCATCTTCGCCGAGCTGCGCGACGTGCCGTTCCGGGACCACGTGTGGCCCAAGTTCCTGCGCGAGAACGCGCTGCGGGTGTTCAAGCTCGAGGAGGGCCGATGACCACGACCACGACCACGACGACCATCGTCGACGACCGCTACACCGTCATCTCCGCCGACTGCCACGCCGGCGCCGACATCGAGACGTACCGGGAATACCTCGATCCGGCCTGGCGGGACGAGTTCGACGCCTGGCGGGGCGGGTACAAGAACCCGTTCCGGGACCTCCAGGGCGACGGTCGGAGCCGCAACTGGGACGACGACCGCCGCATCGGTGAGCAGGAGGCCGACGGGGTGGTGGCCGAGGTGGTGTTCCCCAACACCGTCCCGCCGTTCTTCCCGACCGGGGCCATGGTGGCCCGGCCGCCGACCGCCGAACAGTTCCCGGCCCGACTGGCCGGCATCCGGGCCCACAACCGGTGGCTGGCGGACTGGTGCGGGCGCCACCCCCACCGCCGGGCCGGCATCGCCCAGATCTTCCTGAACGACGTCGACGAGGCGGTGGCCGATGTCCACTTCGCCGCCGAGCACGGGCTGCGGGGTGGGCTCCTGCTGCCGTCGGTGCCGCCCGACACCGACCTCGAACCGCTCTACTCGCCGGTCTACGACCCGCTGTGGGCGGCCTGCCAGGAGCTCGGCGTGGTGGTGAACAACCACGCCGGCAGCGGCAGTCCCGACCCCGGCCGCTACCCGGCGGCGGGGATGGTCTGGATCGCCGAGACGGCCTTCTTCTCCCGCCGGTCCCTCACCCACCTCATCGCCGGGGGGGTGTTCGACCGGTTCCCCGACCTGCGCTTCGTGCTCACCGAGCAGGGCTCGTCGTGGATCCCGCCGGTGCTCGAGCAGCTCGACGGCATCCACGCGCAGATGCGCACGGGCCGGATCGGCGAGCTGAAGTACGGCCCCGACGAGGTCCTCCCCCTCGCCCCGAGTGAGTACTTCCACCGCAACGTGTGGGTCGGGGCCAGCTTCCCGAGCCGGGTCGAGGCCGAGGCCCGCCACGACATCGGGCTCGACCACTACCTGTGGGGCAGCGACTACCCGCACTACGAGGCCTCGTACCCCTACACCCGCGAGCTGCTGCGCAAGGCCTTCGCCGGCGTCGACCCCGCCGAGGTGGCCCAGGTGCTGGCCGGCAACGCCATCGAGCTCTACGGGTTCGACCTCGACGCCCTCGCGCCGCTGGTGGCCGAGCACGGCCCGACGGTGGCCGAGATCGCCGTGCCCCTCGACGAGGTCCCGGCCGACGCCACCAGCCCCGGCTTCCACCGCCCGTGAGCGCCGACGACCGCTTCCGGGGTCGGCGGGTGCTGG
>CAYTJS010000428.1:0-2619 GCA_964438115.1 uncultured Iamiaceae bacterium | reverse complement strand
GGTCCCGGTGCGTTCCGACGATCGCCCGCACTGGCTTCATTGATCGTCTTCTGTTCCGTTTTCAAGGAGCGCCGTGGGCCGTCCCGCGCCAGTGACGCTGGATCGAGCCGGTGCTCTGGCCTCGCGTACCCCGCGGAGCGGAGCCGTCCGAAGCGACTTACCAAGCTACCTCGCCTCGGGGGGAACGTCAACCTCCGGTCCGAGGATTCATCCTCGGGTCCGGAGGAGGTGGTACGTCGCCTTCCCTCGGCGCAGGAGAACATACCGGCCGGCCGCCAGATCCCCACCCCCCACCGGGGCGACCTCGTCGCCGACGGGGCGGCCGGCCACCGACACGCCCCCCTGGGCGATCGTGCGCCGGGCGTCGCCCTTGCTCTTGGCCAGGCCGGTGCGGACGAGCAGGTCGACCACGTCGAGGCCGGCGTCGAGCTCGGCCCGGTCCACCTCGGTGGTCGGGACCTCGGCGGCCACCGCCGCCCACCCCGCCTCGTCGAGGTCGGCGAGCGACCCGCCGAAGAGGGCGGCGCTGGCCTGCTCGGCCCCCCGGGCGGCGTCGGCGCCGTGGACCAGGCAGGTGACCTCGCGGGCCAGGGCCCGCTGGGCGCCCCGCTGCTCGGGGGCGGCGCGGTGCTCGGCGGCGATGGCGAGGGCCTCGGCGACCGGCAGGAGGGTGAGCTGGAGCAGGAAGCGCTCGGCGTCCTCGTCGGGCAGCTGCACCAGGTACTGGAACAGCTGGTAGGGCGAGGTCCGGGCCGGATCGAGCCACACCGACCCGGACTGGCTCTTGCCGAACTTGGCCCCGTCGGAGCGGGTCATCAAGGGCACGGTGAGGCCGTGGACGGTGGCGGCCTCCTTCCGGCGCACGAGGTCGATGCCGGCGGTGATGTTGCCCCACTGGTCCGAGCCGCCCACCTGCAGCTCGCAGCCGTGGTGGGTGTGCAGCCACCAGTAGTCGTGGGCCTGCAGCAGCATGTAGCTGAACTCGGTGTAGGAGATCCCGTGCTCGCTCTCGATGCGGTTGCGCACCGACTCCTTGGCCAGCATCTGGTTCACCGTCACGTGCTTGCCGACGTCGCGCAGGAAGTCGAGCAGGGACACCCCGGCGGTCCAGTCCCGGTTGTCCACCAGGACCGCCGAGCGGTCGCCGGCGTCGAAGTCGAGGAAGGCGGCGAGCTGGACCTTGATGGCGGCGGTGTTGGCCGCCAGCGTGGCGGGGTCGAGCAGGTTGCGCTCCTCGGAGCGACCACCGGGGTCACCCACCATGCCCGTGGCGCCGCCGGCCAGCACGATCGGGCGGTGGCCGAAGTCCTGGAAGCGGCGGAGCAGGAGGAGCGGCACCAGGTTGCCCAGGTGCAGGGAGTCCGCCGTCGGGTCGAAGCCGGCGTAGACGACCACGGGCCCGGCGGCCAGGCGCTCGGCCAGGGCCGAGCGGTCGGTGTGGTCCTGCACGAGGCCGCGGGCCTCGAGGTCGTCGAGCACGTCACCGGTCGTCACGGGCCCCATCGTGCCGTACCGCCGGGGCGCGCACCCACCCCGTTGCCGTCCGGGGCGATTGGACACGCCCGGTCGCCCCCGCCCACGCTGGGGTGGTGCGCCGTGTCGGGACGATCCTCGCCGTGACCGCCGCGGCCGCCATGGTCCTCATGTGGGGCTACCTGTTCCTGGTCGCCGACCCCGGCATCCCCGACGAGCTGGAGGACCCCGCCTACGGGGCCGCCGCCGAGCCGGTCTGCGCCGAGGTCCGGGCCGGGATCGACGAGCTGACCCCCGCCATCGAGGTCGAGAGCCCCGAGGAGCGCGGCGCCGTCGTGGCCGAGGCCAACGCCGCCCTCGAGGACCTGGTCGTGGAGCTCGAGGCCCTGGCCCCCACCACTGGCGAGGACGCCGAGCTGGTCGACGCCTGGCTGGCCGACTGGGCCACCTACCTGGCCGACCGCCAGGCCTACGCCGAGGACCTGCTCGCCGGCGAGGATGCCGAGCTGCTGGTCACCGCCCGGGGCACCGACCAGATCACCGTCACCCTCGACCACTTCGCCCAGGTCAACGACATGCCCTCCTGCCAGGTCCCCCTGGACGTCTGAGCACCGCGGGCACGGCGACCGCCGGGACCGCCCGCCGGCAGGACCCCGCTCAGCCGGGGGCGCCCTCGGGGGTGGCCGAGGGGCTGGTGCTGATCACCAGGAGACCCGAGAGCAGGACCAGGGCGCCGACCACGGCGACGGGGGCGGGGCGCTCCCCCAGCACCACGACGCCCAGGAAGGCGGCGGTGAGCGGCTCGGTGAGGCTGAGGGTGGCCACCGTCGAGGACCGGAGGCGGGCCAGGCCGGCGCTGAACAGCACATAGGAGAGGGTCACCGTCGCCACGCCCAGCCAGAGGGTCATGGTGAGGCCGCGGCCACCGACCAGCCCGTCGGTGTCGGCCACCAGGAGGGCGGGGGCCAGCACCAGGGCCCCGCCGAGGAAGAAGGCGGCCATCACCGTCGGGCCGGGCACCCCCCGGTCGAGCAGGTCCTTGGCCGCCACCGTGTAGACGGCGTAGGCCAGGCCCGCGCCCAGGGCCAGGGCCAGGCCCAGGGCGTCGAGTTCGTTGTCGCCGCCGGGGGCCAACAGGAGGCCACT
>CAYTJS010000427.1:0-2627 GCA_964438115.1 uncultured Iamiaceae bacterium | reverse complement strand
TGGACCACCACCCACGAGAAGAGCGTGCCCCGCCCCGACAGGTCGACCCAGGTCTGGTCGGCCCCGCCGCAGCGCCGGCACGTGTCGGCCGGGTACCAGACCAGGCGGCCGCAGGCGTCGCAGTGGGGGAGCGACAGTCGGCCCTCGGCCGCCGCCGCCCAGAAGGGGGCGGTCGGGGCCCAGTCGGTGTCGGGCAGCGGGAAGCGGTCGCTGGTCATCGGGCCCGCCGCAGGACGAGGGTGGCGGCCTCGGGACCCGTGTAGCCGCCGTAGATGCCGACCTCGGCGTCGGCCACCTGGTTGGCGGCCTCGCCCCGGAGCTGGCGCACCACCTCCACGACGTGGGCGATCCCCAGCACGTAGGCGTGCGACAACATCCCCCCGTGGGGGTTGTAGGGCAGCGACCCGCCGGCGACGGCCAGCTCACCTGCCTCGGCGAAGGCCCCGGCCTCCCCCTTGGCGCAGAAGCCGAGGTCCTCGATCTGCATCAGGCTGACGATGGTGAACGGGTCGTAGGCGGTGGCCACGTCGACGTCGGCGGGGCCCAGGCCGGCCATGGCGAAGGCGTCGGGCCCGGCGAAGACCTGGGGCGTCGAACAGAAGTCCCCCTGCTGGGCCCAGTGGGTCCCCGTGTGGGAGCGACCGAGGCCCACGCCGCCGACCTCGACGACGGGACGGGCCAGGTCCCGGGCCCGTTCCGGGGTGGTCATGACGTAGGCGGCGCCGCCGTCGGAGATCAGGCAGCAGTCCTCCTTGCGGAAGGGCTCGGCCAGGTAGGGCGACGCCAGGTAGTCCTCCAGGGTGAGCGGTCGTCCGTGCATGACCGCCGTCGGGGTGGCGTTGGCGTGGTCCCGACAGGTGACCGCCACCGCGCCGAGCTGGGCCTCGGTGGTGCCGTACTCGTGCATGTGCCGCCGGGCCACGGTGGCGAAGTAGACGGGCTGGGGGAACCAGCCGAAGGGCACCTCGAGGTTGCCCTTGAACTGCTCCTCGGCGTGCATCTGGCCCGGGCCGCCGGTCATGGCGCCCCGCTGGGTGGCCCAGGCCACGGCGAAGGAGTTGACGATCACCGAGGCGTCACCCGTTGCCAGGGCGGCACCGGCGGCGACCGGGGCGGTGGCCGCCCAGCGCATCCCGCCCCCCGCCGAGGACTCCCACACGTCGTGACTGGTTCCGAAGTGGGCGTGGAAGGCGGCGGCGTCGAGCTGCTCGGGCACCCCGGGGCCGGTCATGATCCCGTCGACGTCGGCGGGGGTCAGCCCGGCGTCGGCCAGGGCGGCCTCGACGGCGGTGGCGGCGATCTCGGTGGGGGTCCGACCGGAGGCCCGGGTGTGCTCGGACTCGCCCACGCCGACCACGGCCACGCGGCCGGAGACGTCGTCGAGGGGGACGGCCGTCCCCCAGTCGTCACCGGTGCCGGGGCTCATGCGTGGCGGGGCCGTTCGCCGATCACACCGCTGGTTCGTAGCCGCTCCCGCTCCTCGGCACCCAACCCGAGCCCGTCACCCAGCACCTCGTCGTTGTGCTGGCCGAGCAGGGGCGCCGGGGCCCGGTGCCAGGGTCGGTCGCCCCGGGAGGCGAAGCGGTACGGCAGACCGGGGACGTGGTGGCGGCCGACCACGGCCCGGTCGAGGGGCTCGTAGAAGCCCCGGGCCACCAGCTGCTCGTTGCGGTCCACGGCGCCCGGCGACACCACGTCGGCGGCCGGCACCCCGGCGGCCACCAGGGCGGCCACGGCCTCCGCCACCCCCTGGGCCCCGGCCCAGGCGGCCACGGCCTCGTCGAGGCGGTCGCCGGCGGCCCGGCGGCCCCGATGGTCGGCGAGGGACGGGTCGGCGACCAGGTCGGCACGGCCCAGCACGCCGCACAGCGCCACCCACTGGTCGTCGTCGGCCACCGCGAGGGCGACCCAGCGTTCGTCCTCGGCGCAGGCGTACACCCCTTGGGGCGCCGCCACCGGACCTCGGTTGCCCTCCCGGCCGGCGACGACGCCGTGGTCGCGGGCCTCGACCATGGCCCCGGCGGCCACGGCCAGGGCCGACTCGACCATCGGAACCTCCACCAGCAGTCCCGCACCGGTGCGGTCCCGTTCCTCGAGGGCCACCAGCAGCGCGAAGGCGGCGTGCTGGCCGGCGAGGGGGTCACAGGCCCCGCGGGGCACGATCGGTGGCCGGTCGGGCCAGCCGGTGACCCAGGCCAGCCCGGTGAGCTGCTCCATCGTGGGGGCGTACCCGGTGCGGTCCCGCCACGGCCCGTCGAGGCCGAAGCCGGGCATGCGCACCATGACCGCCCTCGGGTTGGCGGCCCGCACGGCGTCCCAGCCCAGCCCGAAGGACTCGACGACCCGGGGCGAGAAGTTCTCCAGGACGGCGTCGGCCCCCTCGATCAGGCGCAGGGCCAGGGCGCGGCCGTCGTCGGAGGCCAGGTCGAGGGTGATGCCCCGCTTGCCGGCGTTGGTCCCGCAGAACACCGGGGCCCACTCCCACCACTGCTCGTCGGTGGGCGGGCGGGTGCTGGTGAAGCGCATGCCGTCGGGACGCTGCACCGACTCGACCTTGACCACGTCGGCGCCCAGGGCGGCGAGGGTGACGCTGGCCGACGGCCCGGCCCAGAAGCACGTGAGGTCGA
>CAYTJS010000426.1:0-2639 GCA_964438115.1 uncultured Iamiaceae bacterium | reverse complement strand
CCTCGTCGCTGCCGGCTGCAGCAGCGACCGCGGCGAGGACGTCTCCGGCGGGGCCGACACCCCCACCACGACCGCAGCCGACGCCGCTGGGACTGGGGACTTCGGGGACCTGGTCGGCCTGTGCGGGCCCCGCGAGGGCGAGGCCGTCGCCCCCACCGGAGGGCCGGAGGAGACCCAGGGGGTCGGAGAGGACACGGTCGTGGTCGGCACCGTGTCGGACCCGGGCTTCGAGGGCCGGCCCGGGCTGAACCAGGAGCTCTTCGACGCCAGCGAGGCCTTCGTGGCCTGGTGCAACGAGGCGGGCGGCATCAACGGCCGCCAGATCGAGCTCAACCTCCACGACGCCGCCGTGACCGAGTACCAGGCGGCCGTGGGCGAGGCCTGCGCCACCGACTTCGCCCTGGTGGGCTCCGGGGCGGTGCAGGACAACTTCTGGCCCGAGACCGGCGCCGCCTGTGGGCTGATCGACGTCGCCGGCTTCTCCCTCACCCCGGAGAAGACGGGCCTGGCCGGCCAGGACCCCCTCGAGGTGCGCTCGGTCCAGCCCCTGCCCAACCCCGGGGACCGCTACAACGTCGGCGCCTACCGGGTCCTGGCCGAGGAGTTCCCCGACGCCCTGGCCCGCAGCGGGCTCGTGTACGCCGACCTCGACTCCGTCGTCTACCAGCGGAACCGCATCGCCGACGCCATCGACCAGGTCGGCGGCGAGGTCGTCTACGACGCCCGCCACAACATCCTGGGCGAGTCCAACTGGGCGCCCTTCGCCGCCGCCATCCAGGAGGCGGGCGTCGAGTTCTTCCAGTTCGTCGGCGAGGGCGAGAACTTCGCCCTGCTGCTCCAGGCCATGGACGAGGTCGGCTACCGCCCCGAGGTGATGCTCGTCGAGACCAACTTCTACGACGAGACCTTCCTCGACGCGGCTGGTCCCGCCGCCGACGGCGTCTACATCCGCACCGGCTTCACCCCCTTCGAGGAGGCCGCCGACAACCCGGCCACCCAGCAGTACCTCGACCTCATGGAGGCCCAGGGCGGCCGCGTGGCCCAGTTGGGGATGCAGGCCATGTCGGCCTGGGCCCTCTTCGCCCAGGCGGCCCGCGACTGTGACCGGGCCGGGGACCTGACCCGCAGCTGCGTGCTGGAGGCGGCCGCCTCGGTCACCGACTGGACGGGCGGCGGTCTCCACGCCCCCAGCGCGCCGGGCGAGAACGGCGGGTCCGCCTGCACGATGACCCTCCAGGTACAGGACGGTGCGTTCGTCCGGGTCCACCCCGATGCGGGCTACGACTGCGGCGAGGACAGCACCGAGCCCTACCTCATCGAGGTCAGCCCGTGACCCTGGCCGTGGCCCCCGGGGACGGGCCCTTCGGGGCGACAGTCACCGGGGTCGATCTCCGCGACCCGATCGGGGACGACCTGGCGGCCGAGCTCCGGGCGGCGTGGCTGGCCCACCAGGTGCTCGTGTTCCCCGGCCAGGACCTGACCGACGCCGACCTCGAGCGGGTGGCGCTGGCGTTCGGCCCCCTCGGCCAGGACCCGTACTTCCGGCCGATGCCGGGCCAGGACCATGTGGTCGCCCTCACCCGCGAGGCCGACGAGACCACGCCGATCTTCGCCGACGTCTACCACTCGGACTGGAGCTTCCTGCCCACGCCACCGGCGGGCACCCTGCTCTACGCCGTCGAGGTCCCACCCGAGGGCGGCGACACGCTCTACGCCGACCAGTACGCCGCCTTCGACGCCCTCCCCGACGGGCTGCGGAAGCGGATCGCCGGCCTCGACGGGATCCACTCCGCCCGGCGGGGCTACTCGCGCCAGGGCATGTACGGCGACCGCGACGTCGGCCGGTCGATGACGATCGTCGCGTCCGACGAGGCCCTGGCCACCCGGACCCACCCACTGGCCCGGGTCCACCCCGAGACGGGGCGCACCGCCCTGTTCCTCAGCCTCGCCTACACGATCGGCATCGAGGGGATGGACCAGGCCGAGGCCGACGCCCTCATCGGCGAGCTGTACGCCTACGTCGACGTGTCGGTCCTGCGCCACCGGTGGGCCCCGGGCATGGTCGTGCTCTGGGACAACCGCTGCCTCCTCCACGCCGCCACCGGCGGCTACGAGGGCCACCGCCGCGAGCTGCACCGCCTCACCATCGCCGAACGCTGACCCCCCGTTCTGGCCGGTGATTTCGGGGCTGGGGCACCGAAATCCAGGGCCAGAACGGTGGGGTGGGGGGTGGGTCAGTCGGGGAGGTCCTGGCGGAGGAGCTTGCCGACCTCGTTGCGGGGGAGGTGGTCGAGCCAGCGGAAGGCGACCGGGACCTTGTAGGGGACCAGGTGCTCACGACACAGGGCGGCGAGGTCGGCGTCGGGGACGGGGCGGCCGACGAGGAAGGCGACCGGCACCTCGCCCAGGCGGTCGTCGGGCCGGGCGACGACGGCGGCCTCGTCCACCGCCGGCGAGAGGCAGAGCACCTCCTCGACGGCGGTGGGGTGGACCTTGTGGCCGCCCCGGTTGATGACGTCGCCGGCCCTACCCTCGATCCAGACGAACCCGTCCTCGTCGATGGTGGCCAGGTCGCCGGTGTCGACGTAGCCCTCGTCGTCCCGACGCTCGTCGATGCCCACCGCCGCGTTCGGCGGACG
>CAYTJS010000425.1:0-2664 GCA_964438115.1 uncultured Iamiaceae bacterium | reverse complement strand
GGCCGACATGGCGGTGAGCACCCGCCCCTTGTCAGGGATGGGCTCGGCCATGACCACGTCGAAGGCCGAGATCCGGTCGGAGGTGACCAGCAACAGGTGGTCGGGGCCGGCGTCGTAGACATCACGGACCTTGCCGGCGTACAGCGGGGTGGGTGGCGCCATGGCCCCGTTCTACCGGCCGACGCGCCCGGGCCTCACAACAGACGGGCCGGTCGATACTCGGCGGCGGCGGGGTGGGCCGCCACGACCTCGGCCACCGTGGCCGCGAAGGCCGCCACCTGGCGGCGGGCGTCGCCCACGAAGGCCAGCGGGTCGGCCACCAGGGCGTCGAGGCCGGCCCGGTCGAGGGGCACCCGCTCGTCGGCGGCCAGGCGGTCGAGCAGACCGGCGGCGTCGGCCCCCTCGTCACGGGCGGCGAGCGCGGCGGCCACGGCATGGCCCTTGATCAGCTCGTGGGCCTGCTCGCGGCCCATCCCCGCCCGGACCAGGGCGACGAGGACGGCGGTGGTGGCCAGGTAGGGCAGGTACCGGTCCAGCTCGTCGGCCACGACCCGGGGGAAGACCGCGAAGCCGGCCAGGACGTGGAGGGTGGTCTGGGCCACGCCGTCGGCGGCGAAGAAGGCGTCGGGGAGGGCGACCCGGCGCACCACCGAGCAGCTCACGTCACCCTCGTTCCACTGGTCGCCGGCCACGGAACCGACCATGGTCACGTGGCCCTCGAGAATGCGCTTCAGGCCCACGATGCGCTCGCAGGACCGGGCGTTCATCTTGTGGGGCATGGCCGACGAGCCGACCTGGCCCTCGACGAAGCCCTCGGTGGCCAGGTCATGGCCGGCCATGAGGCGGATGGTCGTGGCCAGGCTGGCGGGACCAGTGGCCGACTGCAGCAGGGCGCCCACCACCTCGAGATCGAGCGAACGCGGGTACACCTGGCCGACGCTGGTGAGCCCGGTGGTGAACCCCAGATGGCGACGCACCGCGGCCTCCAGGTCGTCGAGGGCCTCGGCGTCGCCGCCCAGCAGGTCGAGTTGGTCCTGGGAGGTGCCCATGGGGCCCTTCAGGCCCCGCAGCGGCAGGTCGGCGGCCAGGGCGTCGACCCGGTGGAACGCCCGGAGCACCTCCTCGCCGGCCGAGGCGAAGCGCTTGCCCAGGGTGGTGACCTGGGCGGGCACGTTGTGGCTGCGCCCGGCGATGGCCAGGGCCTCGTACTCGACGGCCCGCTCGGCCAGGCGGGCGAGCACCGTCACCAGACGGTCGCGCACCAGGCCCAGACCGTCGCGGGCCTGGAGGAGCTCGACGTTCTCGGTCAGGTCGCGGGAGGTCATGCCCTTGTGGGCGTGCTCGTGGCCACTGAGGGCGGCGAACTCCTCGACCCGGGCCTTCACGTCGTGGCGGGTGACGGCCTCGCGGCGGGCGATCGAGTCGAGATCCACGTCGTCGACCACGGCCCGGGAGGCCTCGATGGCCCCGGCGGGGATGTCGACCCCCAACTCCCGCTGGGCCTCCATGACGGCGATCCAGAACCGGCGCTCGAGCACCACCTTGTGCTCGGCGGAGAAGAGGGTCACGAACGGCTCGCTCGCGTAGCGGGTGGCGAGCACGTTGGGGATCACCCGCCCATCGTAGGAGGGCGCCCGGGGCGCCGACCCCTCAAGATCGGGCCCCACCGGCCGACGGGAACCCGTGGCGCTGAACTGCCGGGTCCACCCCCACGAGGTGGCCGAAGGGGTCTGCCGGTCCTGCGGCGGTTCGTTCTGCGCGGACTGCCTCATCTACCCCTTCGGTGCCGCCGAGCCGCCGTTCTGCGTGCCCTGCGCCATCAGTGCCGGCGGCGTGCGCTCCAACGCTCGCAACCGGCCCGTGGTGGCGGGCAAGGAGAAGAAGCAGCGGCTCAAGGAGTGGCGCAAGGCCAAGAAGCGCGATCTGGCCGCCCCGCCCCCCGATGGCGTCGCCACCTGGCACCGGATGGCCGAGGTCGAGCGCGACGCCGAGGACGACGACGACCTGGAGGCCCCGGTGGGAGACCCCCGCGAGGACCTGCTCCTCCCGCCACCCGAGCCCGAGACGCCCACCCCGCCCCCCGACGTGAACCTGGCCCCCCCGGGTCCCGCCGGCACCCACTGGACCGACGACCTCGAGGGCGAGGGCTTCGGCGCCGGCTGGGCCGCGCCCAGCGAGCCCGACCCCGGCTGGGCCGCGCCCGTCGGGCCCCCCAGTGCACCCGAACCGGACGGCCTGGTCGAGCCCACGCCCCTCCCCGGGTACGAGGCGGTGCCCTACGACCCGGCGACGGTGGGCCTCGACCCCCCCGCCACCCCGGCGGCCGCCGCCTACGAGCCCGCGCCGTACCCCCCGGCGGCGCCCACCGAGCCCGCGCCGTTCCCCCCCGACGCCGCGGCGCCGACTCCGTACGAGCCGGTCGTCCCGGCTCCCGAGTCGGCAGCGGCGGTCACCATCGACATGGGCGGGGACCCCCTGGCGGCCAGTCTGGGCACCCCCGAGCCGGTCACGGCATTCGGCCTGGGCGACGACCCGCTCCCGCCCCCGCAGCCCCTCGAGGACCCGGCCACCGCCCCCTCCCTCCCGGCGCCCGTGGCCCGGCGCCACCACCACCCCCCCGCCCCACCGCCACCCCCACCCGTCGACGACGAGGGCAGCCCCACC
>CAYTJS010000424.1:0-2678 GCA_964438115.1 uncultured Iamiaceae bacterium | reverse complement strand
TCAGTCGGGCTCGCCCGTGTACGAGCCCACCGGGTGCGGCGGCGGCCCCTGCGGCCTGGCCATCCACTCCTACGGGTGCCCCAACCCGGGGGCCGGCTGCCCCGCTCCGGGGAACCACAACTCGGGCCCGCGCATCACCGCCGGGCGCTTCGACACGATCTACAACTTCGGCGCCCAGAACGACGACCACCCCGACGCCCTCGTGCGCCGGCTCAGCGGCGGGTTCGTCGGCAACAACCGGGTCAACCTCAGCGGCAGCGGCCAGTCGCTCACCGACCTCCGGATCCCCCGGGGGACCACCCGTCGTCACGTGGTCCGCATCGAGAACGACGGCGGCACCAGCCAGGACTTCCGCGTGCGGGGCACCCTGTCCTCGAGCCGCTTCCAGGTCCGCTGGTTCACGGGGTCCACCAACATCACCTCGCAGGTGCGGGCCGGCACCTACACCATCCCCAACCTGGCCCCGGGGGCGCACGTCGACCTCCGGGTGGAGATCAAGGTGCTCAACTCGACGCCGAGCGGCGCCCGGGTCACCGCCACCACCCGGGCCACGGCGACCAACTTGCCCGGCTACGCCGACGCGGTCCGCAGCACCGTCCGCGCCCGCTGACCGCAGCGGGACCTCGGACCTGCCGACCGCGGCCCTTGGGCCCAGGTGTGTCCGGCGTCACTGGTCGACACTTCTGACCAGGCCTGCAGCGGGTAGGCCCGGAACGAGGGGGCTGGCCATGACGGCGACCATGGAGAGGCCGACGGTGGCGGCGAGCACGACCACCGACCAGCCGGTGAAGGTGACCCGGCACCGCATCGACGTGCTGCTGGTGGCCACGGGGTGTGGCCGTGACGGTGGTCCTGGCCCTGGCCGGATTCCTGCTGCTCTGGGGGGCAACTTCGCCAGTGACTACGTCCGACGAGCTGAGCGCCCAGAACATCACCTTCCCGTCGGCGGCCGAGCTCGAGGAGGAGGGCCGCACGGACCTGGTCGACTACGCCGACGAGCAGGTCACGACCGGCGAGCAGGCCGTCGGCAACATCGCCTTCGTCGCCGCCATGGTCGCCTTCGGGGCGGCGGTGGTGATGCTGGTGCTGGTGGTGGCGGGCATCGTCCACCTCCGCCGCACGACCGCCTGACGACCTGACGTCGAACCAGAACGGACCTGGCCTCAGGGCCAGGTCCGTTCTGCGTTCTCGGACGCCAGGTCCAGGTGTTGGCTCTTCGGCTGACGCCTCATCGCTGGCGGGCCTGGTCGGCCCGCGGTGTCCCTGCCTACGCCAGGTCCACCTCGATCGGCATGTGCTTGATGCCGTTGATGAAGTTGGAGCGGAGGCGGGCGACGTCGCCGGCCTGGCGGATGTCGGCGGTGGTGGCCAGGAGCTCCTTGAACACGATCTGGAGCTCGAGGCGAGCCAGGTTGGCGCCCAGGCAGAAGTGGGCGCCGCCGCCGCCGAAGGCGATGTGGTCGTTGGGGCTGCGGGTGATGTCGAAGCGGTAGGGGTCCTCGAACACCTCCTCGTCCCGGTTGGCCGAGATGTGGAACATGACCACGGCATCGCCCTCGGCGATCTCCTGACCCCCGATCACGCAGTCCTGCATGGCGGTGCGCCGGAAGTGGATGACCGGCGAGGCCCAGCGCAGGATCTCCTCGATGGCCGGGTCGAGCAGGTCGGGGTTGGCCCGCAGCAGTGCCATCTGGTCGGGGTGCTGGAGCAGGGCGAGCAGGCCGTGGGAGGTGGCGTTGCGGGTGGTCTCGTTGCCGGCCACGGTCAGCATCAGGCAGAAGGTCTCGAACTCGTGGGGTCCGAGGGCGTCGCCGCCCACCTCGGTGATGAGGTTGGTGACGATGTCGTCCTGGGGGTTGGCCCGTCGCTCCTCGCCCAACTGGTTGAAGTACACGTACAGCTCGGTGGCGGCCGCGGTGGCCTCCTCCATGTCGCCCACGTACTCGGGGTCGGAGTTGCCGACCAGCTTGTTGCTCCAGTCGAAGAGCTTGAAGCGGTCCTCCACGGGGACGCCCAGGAGCTCGGCGATGGCCATCAGGGGCAGCTCGGCGGCCACGTCGGTCACGAAGTCGAAGGTGCCCT
The DNA here is from genome assembly GCA_964438115.1 of uncultured Iamiaceae bacterium. Lineage (GTDB taxonomy): Bacteria > Actinomycetota > Acidimicrobiia > Acidimicrobiales > DATDAH01 > DATDAH01. Next base: position 596 of record CAYTJS010000424.1, on the reverse strand, counting down.
GGGTGACGGCCTTGGCCACCAGCTCGCGGGTCAGCTCGCCGTAGTGCTGCTCGAAGCGGGTCACCATGCGGGGGGTGAAGCCCCGGTTGACCAGGCGCCGCAGCCGGGTGTGGGCCGGCGGGTCGGTGTCGAGCATGGTCTGGTAGGTGGCCCGGGTCTCCTCGTCGGGGTCGGCGAGCAGCACGCCCCGCCGCTCGGAGGAGAACAACGTGGTGTCCCGGTTGACCTCGACGAGGTCGGCGTGGCGGGTGACCGCCCAGAAGTCCGGGATGGGGCGCTCGATGTCGTCCCGACCGGGGTGGCGGAAGACCGGGGCCTCGGCCCGCAGCAGTTGGAACTGCTCGTGGGGCACGTGGTCGGCCCACACGTCCTCGTCGATGACGTCGATGTCGTCCAGGGTCAGGCTCACGGGGGTACCTCTCGGTTGGGGGAAGGGGACGGTCGGGGCTCAGGCCGGGACCACGTCCACGTCGGCGTGGGTGATCCCGAACACGAAGGAGTTGGGCAGGTCGACGATGCGTCCGTCGGCAGGCCGCTCGAAGCGGTCGACCCGGTCGAGCAGGCTCTGGAACATCGTCTTGATCTCGAGGCGGGCC
>CAYTJS010000423.1:0-2681 GCA_964438115.1 uncultured Iamiaceae bacterium | reverse complement strand
CGTCGAGGTCGCAGTGGTCCATGCGGTCCAGCTCGGCCAGGTAGGCGTCGACGATGTCGAGCAGGCTGATCTCGTAGAGGTCGACCTCGTCCCGCAGGATCAGGTGCAGCAGCAGGTCGAAGGGGCCGTCGTAGACCGGCGTGGCCACCGCGTACCCGGTGCCGGCCTCGCCACCGCCGTCGGTGCTGGTCGCCTGGTGCAGGGACATCGGGGCGAGGATACGGGTGGGACGATCGACCGGCGCGGACCCTAGGGTGACCGGCCGTGTCCCGTGTGTTCTCCGGCATCAAGCCCACCGGCGAGGTCCACCTCGGCAACCTGCTCGGCGCCCTGCGCAACTGGGTGACCGACCAGGACGCCCACGACTGCATCTACTGCGTCGTCGACCTCCACGCCCTCACGGTGCCCCAGGACCCCGAGGTGCTCGGCGCCACCACGCTGTCGCTGGCCCAGAAGCTGCTGTCGGTCGGCCTCGACCCCGACCGCTGCACCCTCTTCGTGCAGAGCCACGTGCCCGAGCACACCGAGCTGGCCTGGATCATGGAGTGCACGGTCAGCCACGGCGAGCTCAGCCGCATGACCCAGTTCAAGGACAAGTCCCAGCGCACCGAGTTCGTCTCCGGCGGCCTGTTCACCTACCCGGCGCTGATGGCGGCCGACATCCTCCTCTACGACACCGACCGGGTCCCGGTGGGCGACGACCAGCGCCAGCACCTCGAGATCACCCGCGACATCGCCGAGCGCTTCAACGGCCGCTACGGCGAGACCTTCGTGGTGCCCGAGGCCTACATCCCGCCGGCCGGCGCCCGCATCATGGACCTGCAGCACCCCACCGACAAGATGTCGAAGTCGTCGGACTCCCCCCAGGGCACCATCGACCTGCTCGACCCGCCCGAGGTGGTCGAGAAGAAGATCAAGCGGGCCGTGACCGACTCCGGCGACGACGTCACCTACGACGTCGAGGCCCGCCCCGGGGTGGCCAACCTCCTGTCGATCCTGGCCGCCGCCACCGGGCGTGAGCCCGCCGCCGTGGCCGAGGAGTACGACCGCTTCGGCCCCCTGAAGGCCGACACCGCCGCCGCCCTCGTCGAGCTGCTCCGCCCCATCCAGGCCCGCTACGCCGAGCTGGAGGCCGACCCCGCCGCCACCCGGGCCCTGCTCGCCCAGGGCGCCGAGAAGGCCTCGGCCAAGGCCGCCGAGGTCCTCACCCGGGCCAAGACCGCCCTCGGCCTCCTCCCCGCCTGATCGGCCGACCCCCGAGGGGTCTTCCCTTCCGGCGAACCGGGAGTCATACTTGCAGGTATGACTCACCGTGTCGGCGCCAAGGGTCAGGTCGTGATCCCCAAGGCACTCCGGGACGAGTTGGGCATCGCCCCGGGTGACGAGGTCGGCTTCTGGCGCCACGGTGACCATGTCGCCGTCCGGCCCGTCCGTCGCCCTCCCGACCTGCGCGGCCGCTTCCGCGGATCACCGCTGACCGCTGATCTCATCGCCGAGCGCGAGGCCGAGCGCGATCGGTCGTGACCGTCGTCGTCGACTCGTGGGTGATCCTCCGCTACCTGGAGGACGAGGGCCGGGCCGCCGCCGAGGTCGACGCCCTCCTCGGCCGTGAGCGCCCGGTGATCAGCTGGATCAATCTCGGCGAGGTGCACTCCGTCGTTCGACGTCGCCATGGCGCCGCCGCCGCCGACGAGGTCGTCCGGGACCTCCGCCCGCTGCTCACGTGCGACCTCCCCGATGAAGGCCTGGTCCTCGCCGCCGCGGCGATCAAGGCCGACCACGCCATGGCCTACGCCGACGCCTTCGCCGCGGCGACGGCGATCCGGCATCAGGCCGTGCTCTGGACCGGCGATCCCGAGCTCCTCATCGACCCCAGCCCTTGGGCCTGGGCCGACCTGCGCTGAGGTCGACGGCGGGGCCGTTCGGAGCGGCCCGTCAGCCGGCGTCGTCGGCCGCGCGGAGGAGGCGGCCCCACTCGGCGGGGATGGTCCACTCGGCCTCGGGGAGGTGGTGCTGCCGGGACCAGGCCACGACCTCGTCGGCGCTGCCGGCCAGGCGCAGGAGGTCGACGCCCAACTCGGGGTAGACCACGTACTGGCCGACCCGGCGGGTGAAACCCCGGCTCGCCGCCCACTGGTGGCCCATGTCCTCCCCGCCTGAGCGCAGACGGTGGCCGAAGGACCTACCGAGTCAGCGCCGAGGGCGAGGCCGTGATCCCCTGGCGCTCCGCTCGGCTGGCTGGCCGCCAGCCAACGCGGAGCGTCGCAGTGGTCATCCGTCGACGCCGTCGGTCAGGGCACCGAAGGGCCATGGCTCGACGCCGGTGACCGCCGCCCGGACGACGTCATCGACCCAGACGGCGCTGACCTGACCGAGGCTCGGGTCGGTCGAGAACAGGGCGAGGACCTCGGTCACGATCTCCTCGTGGGCGGCGAGCGGGTCGCCGGCGACGGGCCGACCGCCGATGCGATGCCGCCGCCCGAGTCGACCGAGGGCGTCGAGGACCACTTGCTGCTGGGCCACCTGACCCTCCGCCGGGCCCGGCGGCCCGGTCGGCGCCCAGTGCCGCAGGTCGTCGGCCAGCCGGTCGACCCGGGCTCGGTCGGCCAGGAGGGCCCGGGCACCCGGGCGCCCGGCGCCGGCGGCGGTGCCACTCGCCCCGGCCGTCCGTCGCAGCGGCG
>CAYTJS010000422.1:0-2683 GCA_964438115.1 uncultured Iamiaceae bacterium | reverse complement strand
AGGAGGAGCGCCAGTTCGCCCGTCTCGAGGAGTCCCAGGACGCCCAGCTCACCACCGCGGTTCGCAACGCCATGGCCACCGAGGCGGTGCGCGACGCCGACGCCCTGCTGGCCTCGGTCATGGACGAGGGCGTGATCGGCGGCAGCGGCGAGCCCGGCGTGAGCCCCGAGGACTGGCAGGTCTCCGCCCTCGGGTGGCTGACTCCTGTCCGGACCGCGGAGACCACGTCGCTCGACGCCACCATCGCCTCCGCCGACGCCACCGCCTTCGAGGCCGACAAGGCCGCCCGTCTGTTCCTGATCGGCACGGCGGCCGCCGTCATCCTCTCCCTGCTCATGGCCTCCCTCCTGGCCCGGCGCATCAACCGCCGCCTCCAGCGCCTGACCGTGGCCGCCAACGAGCTGGCCACCGTGGAGCTGCCCCGCCTGGTCGACGACCTGCGGTCGCCCGGCGAGCAGGTCGTGCCCCACGAGCCGCTGGCTCCCATCGAGGTCGACTCGAACGACGAGATCGGCCAGCTGGCCGAGGCCTTCAACGCCATCCAGGCCGTGACCGCCCAGGTGGCCGAGGAGCAGGCCGCCCTCCTGCGCCGGGGCATCGCCGACATCTTCGTCAACCTGGCCCGGCGCAACCAGTCGCTGCTCGACCGCCAGATCGAGTTCATCGACGAGCTGGAGACCCACGAGCAGGACCCCGACCAGCTCGAGAACCTCTTCAAGCTGGACCACCTCGCCACCCGGATGCGGCGCAACGCCGAGAGCCTGCTGGTGCTGGCCGGCGCCGAGCCGCCCCGCCGCCGGGCCCGGCCCGTCGAGCTGGCCGACGTGGTGCGGGTGGCCATCGGCGAGGTCGAGGACTTCACCCGGATCAACCTGCTGTCCCTCGACGAGATCACCATCGGCGGCAACGCCGCCGTCGACCTGGCCCACCTGCTGTCGGAGCTGATGGAGAACGCCACCCAGTTCTCGCCGCCCGACTCGACCGTCGAGGTCGTGGGCTCCAAGGGCCCCGACGGGGACTACACGCTGACGGTGGCCGACCGCGGCATCGGCATGAGCGCCGAGCAGCTGGCCGAGGCCAACGCCCTGCTCGCCGCCCCGCCGCCGGTCGGCCTGGCCCTGTCCCGGTCCCTGGGCTTCATCGTGGTCGGCCGGCTGGCCCGCCGTCTCCAGGTCCACGTCCGCCTGATGGCCTCGCCCGCCGGCGGGATCACCGCCGCCGTACACCTGCCCGCCGCCGTGGTGGCCGGGCAGCAGGTCCCGCCCCAGGCGCCCGGCGGCGACGGGATGGCCCCGGCGACCCAGCTCACCGACGATCCCCGACCGCTGCTGGTCGAGGGCGATGCCTTCCCGGCCCCCGCCCCCGCCCCGGGCATGCCCGGTCCCATCGACGGGGCCGTGCCGCCGGGTGCGCCGGCCACCCTGGCCGACGCCGTGCCCCCGGGAGCGCCGGCCACCTTGGCCGACGCCCTGCCCGACGGCGAGGCCTTCGACCGGGGGCTGGCCGAGCTGGTCGGCCCCGACGTCGACCCGAACGCCCCCGACGCCGACGTCCACCGCTCCTTCTGGGGCGAGCTGGCCGACGACGCCGGTCCGACCGCGGCGCCGCCCCGCGAGGCGCCGAGCGCCTCCCCGGCCTGGTCCGAGCCACCGACGGCGCCCGTCGACGAGGCCTGGCCTGCCCCGGCTGCCCCGGTCACCGGGCCGGTCGCCGACGCCGACCCCTGGGCCCCCAGCCCGGCCTGGATGGACGGCGAGCTGCCCCCCGTCGAGCCCACGGACCCACCGGCGGCGCCGGCGCCGATGCCGACGGGGGGTCTCCTCGACCCGACGCCGGCCCCGGTGGCGCCGACGACGGCCCCGCCGCCGCTCACCCGTCGCCAGCCCCAGGCGACCATGGCCGCCGAGGCCCCCACACCGTCCGCCCCGCCCCGGACCACCTCGACCCGGCGCTCGCCGGAAGAGGTCCGGGCCATGCTCAGCCGGTACCGGCGGGGCATCCAGGACGGCCGCAACAGTGACAACACCGAGGACGGTGCCCGATGAGCTCCCTCAGCAGCGCAGCCCAGAACATCAACTGGCTGATCGCCAACTTCGTGGACCAGGTCCCCGGCGTGCGCGAGGCCGTGGTGGTCTCCGCCGACGGGCTGCCCATGGCCGTCTCCCAGGGCCTCGACCGTGACGCCGCCGACCGCTTCGCGGCGGTGGCCTCGGGCCTCATCGGCCTCGCCTACGGCGCCGCCGGCCGCTTCGGCGGCGGCGGGGTGAACGAGATCATCATCGAGATGGAGCGGGCCTTCCTCTTCGTCACCGGCATCAGCGACGGCTCGAGCCTGGCCGTGATCGCCGGGGCCGACTGCGACGTCGGCCTCGTCGGCTACGAGATGGCCGTCCTCGTGGACAAGGCCGGCGCCGTCCTCACGCCCGAGCTGCGGGCCGAGCTGCAGGGCGCCCTGCCACGATGACCGTGGGGGGCGGGGGGCGCCGACGCGCCCTGCGCACGAAGGGAGCCGGCTCGTGACCGAGAGCGGCTGGGACCGGGGCCTGGCGGCCCGCGTCCGCCCCTACGCCATCACCGGCGGGCGGACCCGGGGCGCCACCGACCTCCCCTACGAGACGATCATCCAGACCACCCGCGCCGGCCAGGAGGCCCTGCCCCGCCTCGTCATGGAGCGCCGACGGGT
>CAYTJS010000421.1:0-2683 GCA_964438115.1 uncultured Iamiaceae bacterium | reverse complement strand
CCATGCTGCTCGTCGTCGCCGGCCTGGCCGGCGTGGGCATGATCCTCTCCAACGTCGACCTGCCCCCACAGAGCGACCAGCTCCGCGAGACGTCGTTCATCTGCACCCGCGAGGTCGCGGAGAACTGCGGCCCCCGGAACGCCGCCGCCCAGCTCAGCGGCGAGGAGAACCGGGTCGTCGTCCCCTACGCCCGCATCCCCCAGGTGCTCATCGACGCCGTGGTCGCCGCCGAGGACCAGAACTTCTGGGAGCACAACGGCGTCGACCCCGCCGGCATCGCCCGGGCCGGCTGGTCGCAGGTGAGCGGGTCGGCCTCGACCCAGGGCGGCTCGACCATCACCCAGCAGTACGTGAAGGTCGTCTTCCTCACCCGGGAGCGCACCATCGCCCGGAAGGTGCGCGAGGCCATCTACGCCCTCGAGCTGGAACGACAGCTCTCCAAGCAGGAGATCCTCGAGCGCTACCTCAACACCGTCTACTTCGGCCGGGGCGCCTACGGCGTGCAGGCCGCGGCCCAGGCCTACTTCTTCCGCAACGTCGACGAGCTGAACCTCATGCAGTCGGCCTACCTGGCCGGCCTCATCCGCGCCCCCGAGTCCGCCGACGCCCAGCGGAACCCCGAGGAGGCCACCCGCCGGCGCAACACCACCCTGGACAACATGCTCGAACTGGGCATGATCAGCCAGGCCCAGCACGACCAGGCAGCCAACGTCGAGTGGGCGGTCAATCCCTTCGGGCTCTGCGACGGGCCCTGCCCCCCCGGCAACGTCCTGCCCCGCACCGAGCTGGACCTGTTCTCACGGGTCCAGGGCCACGACATCGGCGCCGAGTACTACTACGAGGCCGTCCGCCAGCAGCTCGTCGAGCTGTTCGGCGAGGACCGGGTCTACGGCGGCGGGCTTCGGGTCTACACCGCCCTCGACCGCAATTGGCAACGCCAGGCGTACGAGACCGTGGTCAACAACTTCCCCCAGCCCGGGCCCGAGAGCTCGATCGTGGCCATCGGGGCCGACGGCCGGGTGCGGGCGATGATGGGCGGCCGCGACTTCAACGTCTCGGAGCTGAACCTGGCCATGGGCGCCCAGGGCGGCGGCTCCGGCCGCCAGCCGGGCTCATCGTTCAAGCCCTTCGCCCTGGCCGAGGCCCTGGCCCAGGGCTACTCGGCCCAGGCCCGGCTCCCGGCGCCGAGCTGCGTGGCCCTCGAGATCCCCGGTGACACCTGGGACGTCTGCGGCGGGGGGGCCTCCGGCGGTCACACCCTGCTCAGCGCCACCGCGGCGTCGTCGAACGTGGTCTACGCCCAGCTCATGCTGGAGCTGGGTCCCGAGAACGTGATCGAGATGGCCCACCGCCTGGGCGTCGAGTCGGAACTGCCCATCGTGCCCGCCATCGTGCTGGGCTCGGGCGAGGTGTCGGTGCTCGACATGGCCAGCGCCTACTCGACCTTCCGGGACCACGGCGTGCACCGCGACCCGGTGCTCGTCGAGCGGGTCGAGGACTCCCGGGGCAACGTGCTCTACACCGCCGAGGACAACCCGGCCGAGCAGGTCATCTCCCCCGAGGTGGCCGACACCGTGACCACCGCCCTCCAGGGCGTGGTCGAGGGCGGCACGGGCTCGGCCGCGGCCATCTCCGGCTTCGAGACGGCGGGCAAGACGGGCACCACCCAGAACAACAAGGACGCCTGGTTCGTCGGGTACAACTGCCGGGCCACCGCCGCCGTCTGGGTCGGCAACGTGGGCGGCCCCGGCCAGGAGATCGAGCCTCTCGCCGGCCAGGGTGGCACCCTCGCCGCCCCCGTCCACGGCGAGTTCATGCAGCGGCTGGCCGACAACGGCCTGATCCAGCCCGACTGCGACCTGGCCGACGTCACCGACTTCCCGGGTCGCACCGAGTTCGAGGACCTGCAGGTCACCCCGACCGCGCTCTGTCCGGCGGGTTTCCTCCCCAGCGACACCGACGGCGACGGCGCGCCCGACGCGTGCGTCACCGACCCGGCCACGCCGCCGTCGTCGACCACACCGCCGGCCACGACCTCGCCGACGAGCAGCACGTCGACGACCACCACGACCACCACGTCGACGCCCCCGCCGACGACGGCCGCCCCGGGGCCGCCTGCGGGTGGGCCGGTCGCCTCCCGTCGACGGGGTTGACGGCTACCCAGCCACCCGGTGGGGATAGTGGGTGCGGCAGGGAAAGCACCACCACTCGGTGCCCTGGCCCTCGGTGACCGACGGCTCGGTGTCCCACGCCTCGGGGACCACGTAGAGGCGCACCACCTCGACCACGTCCTCGTCGTCGCGGCCGCAGCTCTCGCACGTGCCGTTGGTCACACCGGTTGGTTCTCCCATCGTCTCCCGAGGGTAGGCTCCCGGCATCGCCGGCAGCCGAACGTGCGCTGGACGAGAAGGAGGGCTCCCATGAGCACGCCCATCACCGCGCCCGACATCCGGGCCCACAAGGTCCGCGATGGTCGCGACCCCCTGGTCATGGTCACCGCCTACGACGCGCCCGGCGCCCGCATCGCCCACGAGGCGGGGGTCGACCTCGTCCTGGTGGGTGACTCGGTCGCCATGGTCGTCCTCGGCTATGACGACACGCTCCAGGTCACCACCGAGGACCTGGCCCACCACACCGCCGCCGTGGCCCGCGGGCTGCGCTCCTCCACCGCCGAGCGGCCTGC
>CAYTJS010000420.1:0-2697 GCA_964438115.1 uncultured Iamiaceae bacterium | reverse complement strand
CTCGCTGCTGTCGGAGTACGCCGCCCTCGGCTTCGAGTACGGCTACTCGGTGGCCCACAAGGACGCCCTGGTCCTGTGGGAGGCCCAGTTCGGCGACTTCGTCAACGGCGCGATGATCATCATCGACCAGTTCCTGGTGGCCGCCGAGGACAAGTGGGACCAGACCTCGGGCCTGGTCATGCTGCTCCCCCACGCCTACGAGGGCCAGGGCCCCGAGCACTCCTCCGGGCGGCTCGAGCGCTTCCTCACCCTCTGCGCCGAGGACAACATCCAGGTCGTCTACCCGTCGACGGCCGGCCAGTACTTCCACCTGCTGCGCCGCCAGGCCCTGCGCGAGGTGCGCAAGCCGCTGGTCGTGTTCACCCCCAAGTCCCTGCTGCGGGCCAAGGCGGCCCGCTCCCCAGTCGCCGACCTCGCCGCCGGCACCTTCGCGGAGGTGCTCGACGACACCGGGGTGAGCGACCCCACCGCCGTGCGTCGGGTCGTGCTGGCCTCGGCCAAGGTGGCCCACGAGGCCATCGCCCGCCGCGACGAGACCGGCGCCCCCGTCGCCGTCGTGCGCATGGAGCAGCTCTACCCCTGGCCCGAGGAGGGGCTGGCCGCCGCCGTCGCTCGCTACCCCAACGCCGAGTCGCTGGTCTGGCTGCAGGAGGAGCCCCGCAACATGGGGGCGTGGCGCTTCGCCAAGCGCTACCTGTTCGATGGCTACGGCGACCGCCGCGCCGTGTGGGCCGCCACCCGGCCCGAGTCCGCCAGCCCCGCCACCGGCTCCGCCGCCATCCACAAGCAGGAGCAGGACCAACTCCTCACCGAGGCCCTCGCCGATCTCTGACGGAGGAAATGCGGTCCGGATCCCGGACCGCATTTCCTCCATTGCAGAAGGGGATGGCGCGGATCGGGGTGGGGGTGGTGGTTGACTGGGCGGACGATGACAACCTCTGACGGGGGCACGGGCGGCCACGTCGTCGTCGACGGCTCCAACATCGCCACCGAGGGCCGCTCCCGCCCCAGCCTCGAACAGCTCGACGAGGCGGTGCGCTCGTTCCTCGAGGAGCACCCCCACGACCAGCTCACGGTGGTGGTCGACGCCACCTTCGCCCACCGCATCGACCCCGACGAGCGTGACGAGTACGAGCTGGCGGTGGCCGCCAACGAGCTGCTCACACCGCCCGCCGGCGCCATCGGCCGGGGCGACGCCTTCGTGCTCCAGATCGCCGACAAGGCGGGCGCCACCGTCCTGTCCAACGACTCCTTCCAGGAGTTCCACGGCGACTACCCGTGGCTCTTCGACGAGGGCCGCCTCATCGGCGGCAAGCCCGTGCCCGGCGTGGGCTGGGTGTTCGTGGCCCGCTCCCCCGTACGGGGTCCCGCCAGCCGCCGCTCAGTGCGTGACGCCAAGCAGCGCGAGGAGCGCCCCGGGCCCAAGGCGTCGCCCCCCGCCACCCGTGACCGCGGTCGTCGCCCCCCGAAGGTCGTGATCCCCGAGGGCGCCGCCCCGACTGCCGAGGCCCCCGACGCCCACGCCGACGACGACACCGGCCCCAACAGCGCCTCCAAGGCCTTCCAGCGTTTCGCCATCACCCACCCGGTCGGGGCGACCTGCGACGGCACGGTCGAGGGGTTCGCCTCCCACGGCGCCTACGTGATCGTCGACGGCGTGCGCAGCTACATCCCGCTGGCGGCCATGGGCGACCCCGCCCCCAACGCCGCCCGCCAGGTGCTCGACCAGGGCGAGACCCGCGAGTTCGTCATCGACGGCATCGACTGGGAACGCGAGGGCCTCGACCTGGCCATCCCCGGCTTCGAGTCCGACGAGGCCAAGGCCGCGCCCCGCCAGAAGGCCCCCGTGCCCGACCCCCGGGCCGACAAGCGCCGCCGCCGCTTCGCCCTGCGTCGCAAGGGCGAGTAACCGGATCACCGTCGGCCCCGGGCATCCGGGCCGGCGCCCCCTAGCCTGCCCCGGGTCATGGCTGGTCAGTTCATCTTCACCATGCAGCGCGTGGGTCGGTTCCATCCCCCGGACCGCCAGGTGCTGGAGAACATCAACCTGAGCTTCTACCCGGGCGCCAAGATCGGCGTCATCGGGTCGAACGGCGCGGGCAAGTCGACGCTCCTGCGGATCATGGCCGGGCTCGACGACGACTACACGGGCGAGGCCCGGCTGTCGCCGGGCTTCTCCGTCGGCATGCTCGAACAGGAGCCCCACCTCGATCCCGACAAGGACGTGATGGGCAACGTCATGGACGGCGTGGGCGAGGTCTCGGCCCTCCTCCAGCAGTACGACGAGGTGCTCGCCGGCTGGGCGGACCCCGACGCCGACTACGAGAAGCTGGGCGCCAAGCAGGCCGACCTCGAGGCCAAGATCGAGGCGGCCGGGGCCTGGGACCTGCAGCGCACCATCGAGATCGCCATGGACGCCCTGCGCCTGCCCCCCGCCGACGCCGCCGTCACCACCCTCTCCGGCGGCGAGAAGCGCCGGGTGGCCCTGTGCCGGCTCCTGCTGTCCAAGCCCGACCTGCTGCTGCTCGACGAGCCCACCAACCACCTCGACGCCGAGTCGGTGGCCTGGCTCGAGCGGACCCTCCAGGAGTACCCGGGCACCGTGGTGGCCGTCACCCACGACCGGTACTTCCTCGACAACGTGGCCGGCTTCACATCAGCGCGGCCAGCAGCAACCCGCCGGTCAGGATCAGCCCC
>CAYTJS010000419.1:0-2699 GCA_964438115.1 uncultured Iamiaceae bacterium | reverse complement strand
CGGGGCGGGACCGGCCGAGGGGAACGGGGTCGAGCCCCCGACGCCGCCGCCGCCCCCACCGCCACCGCCACCGCCACCGTCGGCCGGGGCCTGGAGGCTGAGGACGGCCAGGGCGGCCACGAGAGTCTGCTCCTTCAGGTCCTCGGGCAGGGGCGCGTAACCCACCGGGAGCTGACCGAGGCGGAGACCGGGCACCTGGCCGGGGCCGCCGGCGTAGGCGAGGAACGCCGCGTAGTCCTCCCGAGCCGCGGTGTCGAGTTCGAGCGGCCGGATGGCGGCGTAGGTGAGCGACGTCAGCGGGTAGGCACGCTCGCCGGCAGCATCGGGGTCGGGCTCGAGCACGTCGGGCTCCTCACCTGGCGCCATGGCCTGGACCCCCGCGGTGAGGGCGGCGACGGTGGGCGCGATGAACCTGCGGTCCTCGTCGTTGTCCCCCGCTCGGCTCAGGCGCGCGACCTGCACGCCGTACTGCGCCGCTGACGCGGTGTCGGTGAGCGAGAGGATGGCTCGCCGACCCAGGTACTGGGGCTGATCCCGGGTCCACACCTGGTCCGACGAGATGGCAAAGGTGTTCTCGACGATCTTGGCCAGGTCGTCGGCCGCTCGGGTCTGGCGGGCGCCGGTGCGCAGAGACTGGGTGTAGGGCATCCAGTCCGTTCCGCACAGGGGCGGGGGCACGATCGAGTTGTTCTGCCCCCGGGGCGGCGCGTTGTAGCAGTAGGGGTCGGCCTTGGGGAACGAGTCGGGTACCGGCGTCCCGAAGGGCGTCCCGCTGGGGTTGACCGCGGCGGTGGTCGAGTACCGGGGGTTCACCCGCATCCCCCACTCGTCAGGGATCCCCGACAGCCAGGCGGCCGCCTCGGGATCGGCCAGGATCCACTCCCACACCTGGCGGGCCAGGTCCGAGTTGCCGCCCGGGAGGAGCAGCCCTCCGAAGTTCCGGCCCCCGGCGATCTGGAGCAGTTCGAACTCGGGGTTGAACTGCAGGAAGTCGGGATCGAGACCCATGTGGGCCGGGTTGAGCCGCAGCCAGGGATAGTCCGGGCGCTGCACGATCTCGACCTGGCTCCGGTACGACTGGGTCAGGAGCTTGGCCACCAGACGCGGGGTCAGGTTGATCCGGGCGACCCGCACGCCGGCCAGGTCCTGGGCCGCAGCGGGGGCGTCGACGCGGGGATTCCGCTCGATGTTGAAGCCGATGACCGCGCCCGACAGGGTGATGGGCGCGTACACGACGGGACTGTCCTCGGTCACCAGATCCGGGTCGATGGCCCGGGGGGTGATGGCCATGCCCGGCGAGCCGGTGGTCGGCTCGACGATCTGCTGACGGGCGGCGGCGTCGCTCACGTTGGCGTAGCTGTAGGGCGGGCGGCCGGGAGTGGCGCAGAGCTCGGGCTGCCAGCTCGAGATGGCCGGCGTGGCCAGCTCGCTGCCGACCAGCCGCCGGTCCTGGGCGGCCAGCGAGCACGGGCTGTCCACCGGGTTGAAGGTGATGGGAATGGCGATGCGGTTCTCCCACGCTGCGGTGGACAGCGGCGAGGTGAACACCCCGAACTGACTGGCCTGGTCGGCGAAGGGGGTGCCCGCGTTCTCATCGGCGGCGCTGCCGCGCGGCACGATCACGATCCAGCACTGCGGGATGCGGGCGGGGCCGCCGCCGGCGGGAACGAGCCGCTGACCGCAGCCGAGGCCGGAGGACTCGACCCCGGTGTCCACGGTGAACAGGTCCGACCCCGTCCCGTTGGGCCCGGTGGCCGACGCCGACAGCTCGTTGGTCGTGGTGCTGTTGAAGAAGGGGTTCAGCCAGAAGTTGCCGCCGACGATGGCCGGATTGAAGTCGGGGTCCGTGTGGGCGTTGACCACGGTGCCGTCGACGGACCGGAAGGGCCGCCAGACGTTGCCGGTCGCCGACTGCAGGAAGCCGTCACCCGGGGTGTAGTTGGACCAGGACCGGCGGCTGATGACCCGCGTCATGGCCAGGCCACCGGGGTAGATGCCGGCGGGCAGGCCGCCGTAGACCCCGGCCCGGGCCCCGTAGACGCACTGTTCGGGTGGGGGTCCCGGGTTGGCCGGGTCGGGGCCGGGGCCGTCGCTCCAGCACTGCATCACCTGCAGGTAGTCGGCCGCAAACCGGCCGGGACCCTGGACCGTCGGACGACCGCCGGTCCAGGAGATGGACACGGCCTGGTTCACCAGGTTGCGGGTCTGGTTCACCGTCACCCGCAGTGTCGAGAAGTCGCCCCGGCCGCTCACCGTCACCTGTGAGGGCGTGGCCGGGAGGGTGGTGTTGGTGCCGGCGCCACCGGGCACGGCGGCCTCCCCCACTGCGTCGGAGCGGGCCGCCATCGGCAGGGACAGGGCCAGGACGGCCAGCACGCCGGCGGCCAGGCCCCGCACGCGGCGCCCCACGGTGGTCGTCGTCACGAGGACCCTCCCTGATCGTTGGACAACCGTCGCCACAGGAGCGCGGGGACGAAGACGAGCGCCAGCAGGAAGATCGTGACGAGGACCATCAGCGTCTGGGCCGCGGACCAGCCCCGTGACCCGGCGAGGACGGTCGGGGTGGCACTGGCCACCTCGGTGCTGCCACCGGCGGTGTCGGTGCAGATCCCGGTCTCGGGATCGCACACGGTGTCGCCGCTGACACCCGCCCCGCCGCCGGTCCCACCAGCTCCCGTGCCGCCGGACCCAGCGCCGCC
>CAYTJS010000418.1:0-2702 GCA_964438115.1 uncultured Iamiaceae bacterium | reverse complement strand
CGTCGCCGGTGGGCTGCAGCCCCCGGGCGATGTCCGGCCGCTGGTCGACGACCTCGCCGCCCTCAACGGGGGCGGGGCCGTCCGGACCGGTCAGACGCTCGTCCTCCCCGCCGACTGAGCCCCGTCCGCCGCCCGGAAGTGGCAGGCGGGGTGACAGCAGAGGGGAGTACGGTCGTGTCCTGTGCGGTGTCCGTCGTGTACCTCGGTGGAGGACAAGGTGGTCGACAGCCGCGCCACCGATGACGGCACCGCCGTCCGGCGGCGCCGGGAGTGCCTCGACTGCGGCAACCGCTTCACCACCTTCGAGCGGGTGGAGGAGGCGCCGCTGGTGGTGGCCAAGTCCACCGGCGCGGAGGAGCCCTTCGACCGGGCCAAGGTGGTGCGGGGCGTGACGCTGGCCACCACCGGCCGTCCCGTCGACGAGGCCACCATCGAGGCCCTGGTCGACGAGGTCGAGGACCTGGCCCGTCTCGAGGGCTCGCCGGTCACCAGCGAGCGCATCGGCCGGGCCGTGCTCGAGGCCCTGGCCCGCCTCGACGGGGTGAGCGCCCTGCGTTTCGCCAGCGTCTACAAGGGCTTCGACGACCTGGACGACTTCCAGCGCGAGATCGGCCTGCTCACCAAGGGCTGAGACGGCACCGTCACCGCTCCCGGACGTAGCGCAGGCAGAGGGTGTCGTCCTCGGCCAGGACGTGGGCCAGGGTGAGGGCGGCGGCCCCGGCCGGGGCCCCGCTCACGATGCGGCGGGAGTCACCGCCCGCCAGCAGGGGCGAGACCGTCAGGTTCCACTCGTCGACCAGGTCGAGGGCGGCCAGGCTCCCGTTGAGCGACGGCCCGCCTTCGCACAGCACCGTGCGGGCCCCCCGCTCGGCGAGCAGGGCCAGGGCCCGGGCCAGGTCGACGGTGTCCTCGCCGGTGTCGACCACCTCGGCCACCTCGGCCACCGCCGCCCGACGGTCGGCGGGAGCGGTGGCGGTGGTCAGCACCAGCGGGGGCACGGGGCCGGGCTCGGTGAAGGCCTCGAGGGTGAGGTCGACCGACAGCCGGCCGGTGACCACGGCGAGGCGGGGGAGCGGTTCCTGGCCCCGGGCCCGCCGGGCGGCCTGGACGGCGTCGGTGGCGCGGGGTGCCCGGTAGCGCTCGGCGTTGGCGGTGCCGGCAGCGACGAGGATCACGTCGGGGACCGAGCGCAGGGCGGAGAACATGGCCCGGTCGCCGGCGGTGCCCAGGCCGCCGGACACGTCGTCGGCCGCCGTGGTGGCCCCGTCGACGCTGGCCACCATGTTGACCAGGACGTGGGGGCGCTCCGGGGGCGGGGGTCGGTCCAGCTCGGCGTGCCAGGCGAGGGGATCGACCTCGGCGGGGGGACCGGGCAGCAGGCGGCGCACCGTCGGCACGGTAGTCACGGCCGTCCCGGGCCTGTGGACGAGCGCCCCGAAATCCACAGCCTGTGCCCTTCAGATCCACAGGTCCCCTTCCGTAGGGTGGCGCCACTGCGGCACAGCGGTCGGATACAGGTGGTCGTCGTCAACCCCGGCGGGTCGGGCGCGGCTTGGGACGTTTCGGTTCCGGAGGCCCCGGTAGGGGCCCGAGGGCAGCGGCGTCCTGGACCTGACCGCTGTGCCGCAGCTCTTCTCGGGGATTTCTCGGGCCAAGGGTTGACGGGGCCGGGCCACACTGCTGTAATTACGGCCCTGTCATCACGACCACAACAACATGTGGTGGTGGTGGGGGATGAGACCGGGGGGTAACGCACAAGATCTGGGGGCACAGTGTCGTGCCGCCACCGGTGGGAGTCCGCTCGTCCGCCCTACCATCGACCGCACTGGAGGAAGCAATGGCTCTGGCCCCCGAGCAGACCCGCATCGGTATCCGCCGCCACTTCACGACGCCCGGGGTGCACCCGTACGACACCGTGACCTGGGAGCGGCGGGACGCTCGCATCACCAACTACCGGGACGGGTCGGTGGCCTTCGAGCAGCTCGACGTCGAGTTCCCGACCACCTGGTCGCTCAACGCGACCAACATCGTCGCCCAGAAGTACTTCCGGGGGACCCTGGGCACCCCCGAGCGCGAGTCCTCGCTGCGCCAGGTCATCGACCGGGTGGCCGACACCATCACCGAGTGGGGCGCCCGCGACGGCTACTTCGTCGACCACGACGAGGCCGAGACCTTCAACGCCGAGCTCAAGTACCTGCTGGTGCACCAGAAGGCGGCCTTCAACAGCCCGGTGTGGTTCAACATCGGCGTGGCCGGCGTCCCCCAGCAGGCCTCGGCCTGTTTCATCCTCTCCGTCGAGGACACCATGGACTCGATCCTCAACTGGTACGTCGAGGAGGGCACGATCTTCAAGGGTGGTTCGGGGGCGGGCATCAACCTGTCCCGCATCCGCTCCAGCCACGAGCTGCTGAAGGGCGGCGGCACCGCCAGCGGCCCCGTCAGCTTCATGCGGGGCGCCGACGCCTCGGCCGGGACGATCAAGTCCGGGGGCAAGACCCGCCGGGCGGCCAAGATGGTCATCCTCGACGTGGACCACCCCGACGTCGAGGAGTTCATCTGGTGCAAGGCCCGTGAGGAGCAGAAGGCCCGGGTCCTGCGTGACGCCGGCTTCGACATGGACCTCGACGGCGCCGACAGCCACTCGACCCAGTACCAGAACGCCAACAACTCGGTGCGGGTCACCGACGAGTTCATGCAGGCCG
>CAYTJS010000417.1:0-2732 GCA_964438115.1 uncultured Iamiaceae bacterium | reverse complement strand
ATGAATCGTGCTGGACCGCCGTCATGGGACCGGCAATCACCCCCCGCCGAGAGCCTCCGTCTGGCGGACCACCAAGGCCAGCAGGTCGCCCAGGGTGAAGTTGATGTCCAGCACGTGCAAGGAGTCGTCCACGGCCAAGCGGCTGTCGATGTGCTCCAGGTCCCGGGTGTCGCCGGGGGCGGGGTCCTCGGCGATGGCGAGGTAGTCGACGCCGTCGTCGGTCTCGGCGCAGGTCGCCGTGTAGTAGTCCTCGATCACCTCGGTGGGGGTGGGGACGCCGGGCTGGGTGGTGCCGAAGTAGCCGGCGGTCAGGCGGTCGTCGCCGTCGACCAGCTCGGCGGGGTTGACGCACGGCGCCTGCATGCCGTCGTCGAGCACGACCCGGGGGTCGGGCGGGAGCTGCTCGGCGTAGGAGTCGAAGGCGACCACGCAGCCGGCCTGGTCGGCCTCGGTGCAGAGCGGGATGTTGTCGAAGCTGCCGCCCACCACTTCGTCCTCGGGCACCCGGAGGCGGCCCGTCGGGCCGATGAGCAGGGCCGACACCAGCTGGGCCCGCAGCGCCGGCGACGGGTCGAACTCCTCCTCCACCAGCCGGATCAGGTGGTGGCTGCCCTGCGAGTGACCGAGCAGGACGATCGGGCGGCCGTCGTTCCAGGTCGCCATGTAGTGGCGGAAGGCGTCGAGCACGTCCTGGTAGGCGACCTCGAAGGCCTCGACCCCGTAGAGCCCGTCGGCCCGCACCTGGCGGTAGCTGCCGATGGTCGCCTGGCGGTAGCGGGGGGCGTACACGTCGCACACCGAGCCGAAGCGGGCCGCCTGGCCCCGGACGGTGATGGCCTCCAGCGGGTTGGGCACCTCGAAGGGGTGGTTGCCGGCGGCCTGGGCGTAGTCGATCGTCGGGTACACGTAGAAGCAGTCGACCCCCGGGTCGGCCGCCGGCTCGAAGGGCGCCTCGGTGAACGAGCCGTCGGGTTCGACCACGGTGGCGGTCAGGTCCTCGTCACAGGCGTCGTTGGTCAGGTCCGGCCGGCACAGCCACACGGCGTCGTCGGTGTAGAGCTCGCTGGTGGCGCCCTCGTAGGGCTCGTCCACCACCTCTGCCTCGGTGGTCGGGGCCACCGTCGTCGACGGGGCCGACGCCTCGGTTGACCCGCCATCGTCCCCGCAAGCGGCGGCCAGCACCGCCAGCGCCAACACCCCGACCCAGCCCACCCGACGACGGCTCATCCCCCGAGTATGGGCCGCCGGCGCCCTAGGACCGTCGGCCCCGGGCACGAGGCCGGTCCCGCTCCACCACACTGGGCCCGTGCCCGCGCCCCTCGTCGACCACCTCCGCCCGGGCATGGACGGCGACGAGGTCCTCGTTGCCGTCACCGGGTGGGCCGAGGCGGCGGGCCTCACCCTCTACCCCCACCAGGAGGAGGCGATCCTCGAGCTGCTGTCGGGCTCGAACGTCATCCTGGCCACGCCCACCGGCTCCGGGAAGTCCCTCGTCGCCCTGGCCGCCCACGCCCGCTCGGTGGCCGGGGGCGGGCGCAGTTGGTACACGGCGCCGGTCAAGGCCCTGGTCTCCGAGAAGTTCTTCGACCTCTGCCGTCAGCTCGGCCCCGACAACGTCGGACTGCTGACCGGCGACTCGGCGGTCAACCCCGACGCCCCCGTCATCTGTGCCACCACCGAGATCCTGGCCCACGTCGCCCTCCGCGACGGGCCCCACGCCGACCTCGACACGGTCGTCCTCGACGAGTTCCACTACTACGGCGACCCCGACCGGGGCTGGGCCTGGCAGGTCCCCCTGCTCGAGCTGCCCCACGCCTCGTTCCTGCTCCTGTCGGCCACCCTCGGCAACGTCGCCTTCTTCCGCGACGAGCTGACCCGGCGCACCGGCCGGCCCACGGCGGTCATCGACGACGCCGTGCGCCCCGTGCCCCTGCGCTTCCAGTACCGGCGCACCCCGCTGCACCACACCATCGAGGAGCTCGTCGCCGAGGACGCCGCCCCGATGTACCTCGTCAACTTCTCCCAGAAGGACGCCGTGGCCCGGGCCGCCGCCATGGCCTCGGTCACCAAGCTCGACGACGAGGCCAAGGCCGTGGTGGCCGACGAGCTGGCCCGGGCCAAGCTGCCCGCCGGCTTCGGCCGGGACCTGGCCCGCCTGCTGCGCAACGGCGTCGGCGTCCACCACGCCGGCATGCTCCCCCGCTACCGCCGCCTGGTGGAGCGCCTCACCCAGCAGGGCGTGCTCAAGATCGTCTCCGGCACCGACACCCTCGGCGTCGGCGTCAACCTCCCCATCCGCACCGTCGTCCTCACCCGTCTCTACAAGTACGACGGCACCGACAACCGCCTGCTCACCGCCCGCGAGTTCCACCAGATCGCCGGGCGGGCGGGACGGGCCGGCTACGACACCGAGGGCCTCGTCGTCGCCCTCGCCCCCGAGCACCAGGCCGAGAACGAGGCGGCCGAGGCCAAGGCCGGCGACGACCCCAAGAAGAAGCGCCGCCTGAAGAAGGCCTCGGCCCCCCGGGGCTTCGTCCACTACGACGAGGACACCTTCCTGCGCCTCCAGGCCGCCCCGCCCGAGGCCCTCCAGTCCTCCTTCCGCATCACCCCCGGGATGCTCATGCAGCTCCTCGACCGCCCCGGCTCGGCCTGGGACCACGGCCGGGCCCTCCTCCTCGGCAACCACGAGCCCCGGGCCCGCCAGCGCCGCCACGTCGCCACCACCATCA
>CAYTJS010000416.1:0-2784 GCA_964438115.1 uncultured Iamiaceae bacterium | reverse complement strand
CCGCCATCGGCGGTCTGTTCTCTGTGGCACTTTCCTGCGGGTCACCCCGACTGGCTGTTGGCCAGCACCCTGCCCTGTGGAGCCCCGACCTTCCTCGACGCCGTCGCTGCGACGCCGCGGCCACCCGGCCGGCTCACCGTCGCCTCCCAGTCTGCCCGCCCCACCCCGAAATTGCGTCGATTCGTTGCGCCCACCGCAACCGATCGACGCAATTTGGGAGGGTGCGGAGGGAGGCGGCCCGGATCAGAAGTCGAGGGCGGACAGGTCGCCGTGCCAGCCGGCGGCCCGGCGCACGGCGTCCTTCCAGCGATCCCGGTCGAGCCGGCGCTGCGGCTCGGAGCGGTCGCCCGGGGACCACAGGGCGGCGACCTCGTCGAGATCGGACCACGTGCCGACGGCCAGCCCGGCGAGGTACGCCGCCCCCAGCGCGGTGGCCTCCCGCTGGGGCGAGACCTCGACGGGACGGCCGGTGGCGTCGGCCACCGCCTGGACGAAGGTCGGGTTGGCGGTCATCCCGCCGTCCACCCGCAGCACGTCGATGGTGAACCCGCCGTCGGCCTCGGCCGCCTCGACCAGGTCGGCGGCCCGGTGGGCCACCCCCTCGAGCACCGCCCGGGCGACGTGGCGGGCCTCGGTGCCCCGGGTCAGCCCGAACAGGCCACCCCGGGCGCCGTAGTCCCATTCGGGGGTGCCCAGGCCCAGCAGGGCGGGCACGTACACGACGCCGTCGGTGTCGGCGCAGGAGGCGGCCAGCTCGTGGGAGTCGGCCACGTCGTCGATGATCCCCAGGTCGTCGCGGAGCCACTCGACGTTGGTGCCCGCCGACAGCATGATCGCCTCGAGGCCCCAGGTGACCGCACCGTCGAGGCGCCAGGTGACGATCGGGAAGGTGCCCCCGCCGCCCCGCTGCTCGAAGGCGGGCCGGTCGGGCCCCACGACCACGTCGAGCATCCCGCCGGTGCCGAAGGTGACCTTGGCCTGGCCGGGGCGGGTGCAGCCCTGGCCGAGCAGTGAGGCCTGCTGGTCGCCGGCGATGCCGGCCAGTGGGGGCGCGCCCTCCAGGGCGGTGGCCGGGCCGATCACCCCGGAGGAGTCGACCACCTCGGGCAGCAGCGACTCGGGGAGGCGCAGCACCTCCAGCACCTTGGCGGCCCAGGCCGACCCGTCGCCGGTGCGCAGCCCGGTCACCCCGGCGTTGCCCAGGTCGGTGACGTGGTGGGCCCGTCCAGTCAGGTGCCAGGCGATCCAGGTGTCGACGGTGCCGAAGCGCAGGTCCCGGGTGCGGTCGGGATCGGCCTGGTCGAGCAGGTGGGTCAGCTTGGTGGCCGACTGGTTGGGGGCGAGGCGCAGGCCCTCGCCCTGCAGGACGAGGCAGTCGCCGACGGTGCGTAGGTCCTGCCAGCCCAGGCCCGGGCCCACCGGCTCGCCGGTGGCCGGGTCCCAGACCACGGTTGAGGCCCGCTGGGTGGCCAGGCCCACGGCGGCCACCGGCCCGGCCTCGGCCAGGGCGGCCCGAGCGCAGGCCAGGGCGGCGTCGGCCAGCACTACCGGGTCGAACTCGACCAGGCCGGCCATCGGGGAGTCGGGCAGGGTGACCTGGCGGTGCTCGGCCAGGACCGAGGCGTCGGGGGCGACGACCACGGCCCGCACGCTGCTGGTCCCGACGTCGATGACGAGGACGTTCACGGCCGCGTTTCTAGCTGGCGGCGGCCCTCGCCCGGGAGTGGCGCAGCCGGAGGCGGTTGGCCAGCAGGCCACCGACCAGGCCGGTGGAGGCGGCCAGGGTGGCCGAGAAGGCGATCGACAGCCAGGCGATCCCCTCGTTGGCTAGGAGGTGGCGGACGATGCCGACACCCTGCACGAGGGCGTAGCCGACGAAGGCGGCGGCGGCGCCATGGGCGGCGGGGGCGTGGGCCTGGCCCCGGGCGGCGACATAGCCACCGCCGACGAAGGCCAGCACGATCCAGCAGAACAGCACCGGCACCCAGGACGAGCCCTCGAGGGACCCGTCGTCGGAGAGCACGACGCCGAGCAGGGCCGGCGGGACGGCCACGGCGACGGTCACCGCCGCCCCCTTGGCCACCGACCGGGCCTCGACCCGGGGGAAGAGCGGGGTCACGGCCAGGCCGCCTCGCCGAAGGGGGAGGGGAGGCCGAGCTTGCCCGGGTTCAGGATCCCCTTGGGGTCGAGGGCGGCCTTCAGGTCGACCAGGGTGGCGAAGGCCGGGCCCAGGGCCTCGGCCACGAACCGGCCCCGGTTGAGGCCGACGCCATGGTGGTGGCTGAGGGCGCCCCCGCCGCCGAGCACGGCTCGCTGACCGGCGTCCCACACCGCCCGGTAGTAGTCGTCCTTGGCCCCCTCGTCGGGGCGGCCGGCGAAGGTGAAGTAGAGGCAGGCGCCGTCGGTGTAGGCGTGGGACTGGTGGGCGCTGACCGCCAGGGTCCCGGCCACGCCCCCGATGGCCTCGAGGGTGCGCTCGTAGATGGCGTCGAGGTCGCCCCACTGCCCGCTGATCTCCATGGTGTCGACCACGAAGCCCTTCGAGATCAGGGCCTCGAGGGCGGCGACGTCGTTGCGGTGGCCCATCCAGGCCTCGACCAGGCCCTCGTCGAGGACCTCGGCGTCGGCGCAGACGTCGGCGACCACCGCCATGGTGGCGTCGACGAGGAGGGGGTCGCCCTCGTCGAGGACGAGCAGCACGTGGCGGTCGCCGGTCTGATGGTTGCGGTCGCTCTCGACGGCGTCGTAGAGGCGGAGCACGGCGGGGCGGGCCCCCCGCTGCAG
>CAYTJS010000415.1:0-2810 GCA_964438115.1 uncultured Iamiaceae bacterium | reverse complement strand
ATCAGGTGAGCCTCGGCCAGGCCGTAGATGCTGCACTGGGTACCCAGCTCGTCGTGGCGCCGGCGCATCGCCTCGGGGAGGCCGTCGAGGCGCTCGACCGCGCCGGGAACGTCGCCGTCGTCCAACCGTGCTAGTCCGATGAGCAGATCGAGCCACGAGCCGGTCGCGGTGGTGCGGTCGGCCGGGAGCTCGGCGAGGAGGCGGAGCCAGTGGCGGGGCAGCCGTTCGGCGGGCCGGTCCAGCGCCTCCCGGCCCGCCTCCACCACCAGGTTGGCCGCCGTCGCGTCGTCCCCGATGGCGAGGAGCAGCTCGATGGCCCAGCCCGGTGGCGAGAGGGCGGCCGCTCGCCGGTGGAGCTGCTCGAGCTCGTCGCCCTCGACGCGACGGACCAACTCGCGGCGCAGCAACTCGGCCAGATGATCGGGGAAACGGCTGGGTTCACCGGCGGTGTCACCCTCGCCAGGGTGGACGAGGAGACCCCGGCGGGCGAGCTCGTCCAGGTGATCGGGGGTGCTCGGATCCTCGGAGAGCAGGCGACACGCTTCGGGGTCCAGTGCCGGCAGGAGCGCGTTGACGAGCGCGAACCGGGCCAGCGCGGGGCCGAGCTCGGCCAGTACCTCGGTGCGGAGGAACTCGTCGATCGCGGTCACCGCCGCCGCCGTGGGCGTGGACGATGGGTCGGCGGCCGCGAGCAGCACGGCGGCCGCGGCCCAGCCGCCGGAGCGGTCGAGGATGGTGCTCACCCTCGGTGACCGGGGATCGGTGCCCGGTCCGAGCAGGGCGGCGACGTCGTGGGGGCCGAGCCGTAGGTCGTCGGGCCCGACCTCGAGGACCTCACGGCGGACCCGGCGCCGCGCAAGATGCAAGGACGGTGCGTTCCGACTGCCGACCAGCAGACGCTGGCCCGGCCCCATGCCCTCGAGGACGAGGTCCACGAGGTCCAGGGCCGGGGTCGTTGACAAGGCGTGGAGGTCATCGAGCACGATCGCCACCGGGTCATGCTGGTCCAGGTCGTTCACCAGCGCCGTGGCGAGGTGCTCGGGTCGGCTGGAGGCCTCGGCGTGGAGCAGGCCGGTGAGTCGGGCTGGGGGGGTCCCGGTGGCGGTGTGGACGGCGGCGGCGAGGGCCCGGGCGAGGGTGACCGCGTCGTCGTCCTGGCGATCAAGGCTGACCCACAGCGGGCGCCATTCACCGGGATCCGAGGCCCAGGCGGCCAGCGCCGTGGTCTTGCCCGACCCGGCCGGGGCGACCACGGTGACGAGACGGACCCGGGCGAGACCTTCGGCGATGGCGGCGGCGGCCGCCGGCCGCGCCGTCCCCGACCATGGCGGCCGGAACTTGGCGCCGGGGAAGAGCATGTCAGCTCCGGTCACGACCACGAGCGTAGGCGGGAGGGGGTCGTCCGGCCGGGGGTCGCGAGCTTGATCAGACCCCGCCTCCGACCTTGGTACGACGACCGGACCACCCCACCCGTCCTACACCTGGCGTCATGCGCTGGATCTCGTTCTCGACCACCTGGCGGCGGCCTGCCGCCGCCCTCCTCGCCGCCGCCCTGGCCCTGGCCGCGGTCGGATGCGGGGACGACGATGCCGGTTCGGACCCGGGCGAGTCCTCGTCCAGCGTCACCACGCCCACAGGAGGAGAGAACATGGAACGGACCTCGATCAACCCTTGGCCCTGGTCGGTCGAACTCGGCTTCAACCAGGCCGAGCTCGTGGAAGGGGGCCGGACCACCTTGTACCTGTCCGGTCAGTCGTCGGTCGGGGCCGATGGCGCCCCCGTTCACGCCGGTGACATCGGTGCCCAGATCGAGCTGTCGCTCGACAACCTGGAGGCCGTGCTGGCCGAGGCCGGCATGAGCCTGGCCAACGTCGTACGCCTGAACACCTACACCACCGACATCGACGGCCTCTTCGCTGAGTACGGCCGGATCGCCGGTCGCATGGGTGCCGCGGGTGTGCAGCCCCCCGGCTCGCTCATCGGTGTCGACCGCCTGACCTACCCAGAGCTGCTCGTCGAACTCGAAGCCACGGCGGTCGCGTGAGATGACCGCGGTGATCCTTGCCCTGTCCACCGGGGTCGACACCTCGACCTACCGGGTGATCCTGCTCCTGCACCTGCTCACCGCCATCGTCGGCTTCGGGGGGGTGCTCCTGAACGGGGCCTACGCCGCCCAGGCGGCCGCCCGACCCGGCCCGACCGGACGGGCCGTCTCGGAGGCCAACGAGGCGGTGACCGCCATCGCCGACCGGGTGATCTGGTTGGTGCCGCTGACCGGGCTGGCGCTCGTGTGGGCCTCAGACGGGGCCTGGCAGCTGGGTGACACCTGGCTGTGGGCCAGCCTGGCGCTCTTCGCGGTGGCGGCGGCGGCCTCCCGCCTTCTGCTCTCCCCGGGTCACCACCACATCAACCGACTGCTGGCCGAGGCCGAGGGACACGCAGGGGAAGGCCCCCCACCCCAACTCGCCGAGGTCGAACGGCTCGGCCGCCGCCAGGCCGTGACCGGCGTGGCCGTCGATCTCGTGATGGTCGCCATCCTCGTGCTCATGGTCTGGCGCCCCGGGACCTGAGGACGCTGCGCTCCTCAATGGAGGAAATGCGGTCCGGATTCCGGTCCCCATTTCCTCCATTGCGCTGCTCGGGGCTGCCCGCGGCCCACTGGCTGTAACGGAACGGTAACCTTGCCCCCGGCCATGGCAGCGGACACCACCATCGACGACGACCCCGACGCGCGGGTCTCCCTCTGGGGCCGCTACCGGCGCCGGCGCTTCCGCCGTCGCAGCATCTTCTGGCGCTGGCGCCGGGTGCTG
>CAYTJS010000414.1:0-2810 GCA_964438115.1 uncultured Iamiaceae bacterium | reverse complement strand
ACCACGCCCTCGGCGATCCAGCGGCTGCGGGGGTCGTCGAGGGGGCCGAAGCGCAGCGGGTCCATGAGGGCGATGGGCCGGGCCCCCATGGTGAAGATGTCCCGCAGGATCCCACCGGCCCCGGTGGCCGCCCCCTGGTAGGGCTCGATGGCCGACGGGTGGTTGTGGGACTCGATGCGGATGGCCACGGCGATGCCGTCGCCCACGTCGAGCACACCGGCGTTCTCGCCCGGCCCGACGAGCACGGCCTCACCCTCGGTGGGGAGGCGCCTCAGGTGGATGCGGGACGACTTGTACGAGCAGTGCTCCGACCACATCACGGCGTACATGGCCAACTCGAGGTGGTTCGGGACCCGGCCGAGGATGGCCTCGATGTGGGAGGCCTCGTCGTCGGTCAACCCCAGGTCCCGATGCAGTGACGCCACGTCCGCACCGTAGCGAGACACCGACCGGCACCGCAGGTCCGACGGGACACGACACCAGTATCCATTCCATGAACGACCGGTCAAACGCCCGTTTGGACGATACAAACCTGTCGCATTGGCTTGGAATTCGCCCGGTTCCATGAGCACAATCACGCCATGACACCCACCAATGCAGGCGGCACCATGACCGCCGAGCACAAGGCCGCTCTCGCCGAGGGTCGTGCCCAGTCCAAGGCCGTGCGCCATTACCTCGAGGCGCTGGAGGCCCACAAGCCCAAGCGGGGTCGGAAGCGGACTCCTGATTCCATCAAGAAGCGCCTCGACGCGCTGGAGTCCCTGATCGAATCGGCCGACCCGCTCAAGCGACTCCAGCTCATCCAGGAGCGCATGGACCTGGCCGCCGAGCTCGAGAACATGGAGCAGAAGCCCGACCTCGACGCCCTCGAGAAGGGCTTCGTCGACAACGCCAAGGAGTACGGCGCCCGCAAGGGCATCACCTACGCCGCCTGGCGGGAGCTGGGCGTGCCGCCCCAGACCCTCAAGGCCGCCGGGATCGGCCGGGGCGCCTAGCCTGGTACCGACGTCCGGGCTGGTTGCGATCGGTGGGACCCCGCCCGACGGCGGGTGGTGACGTCGCAACCAGCCCCGGCCGGCGGGCCGACTAGCGGCTGACGGCGGCCGCGTCCAGCACCGCAGCGAGGAGCGGGCGACCGTCCTCGGACCCCAGCAAGGGGGAGCAGGCCCGCTCCGGATGGGGCATGAGGCCGACCACGTTCCCGGCCTCGTTGGCCACCCCGGCGATGTCGTCCATCGAGCCGTTCGGATTGTCCGAATAGCGCAGGACGATCTGCCCCCGGTCCCGTAATACGGCCAAGACCTCCGGAGTACACGTGTAGTTGCCGGAGAAGTGGTTCACCGGGATCCGCAACTCGGTCCCGGGCGCAATGCCCCGGGTGAGCACCGACCGGTCGCTGTCCACCCGGACACCGACGGTCCGGCACACGAAGCGCAGGCCGGCGTTCTTCTGCAGGGCTCCGGGCAACATCCCGGCCTCGCAGAGCACCTGGAACCCGTTGCAGATGCCGATGACGGGGCTGCCGGCGGTGGCGAAGTCAGCCACCGCCGCCATGATCGGCGAGAAGCGGGCAATGGCCCCCGGCCGGAGGTAGTCGCCGTGGGCGAAGCCGCCGGGGACGATGACGGCGTCGACGTCGCCGAGGGTCGAGTCGCCGTGCCACACCACCCGGGCCTCGGCCCCGAGGTCCGTGACGGCCTCGACCACGTCCTGCTCGCAGTTGGAGCCGGGGTAGAGCAGGACGCCGACCCGGGCCGGCATCAGACGGTCGCCCCGACGGGTTCGACGTGCACCACGGCGTCCTCGATCACCGGGTTGGTGAGGAAGCGGTCGCACAACTCGGCGACCCGGGCCCGGGCGGCGGCCTCGTCGGCGGCCTGGATCTCGAAGCGGACGGCCTTGCCCACGCTCACCCCCCGCACCTCGTCGAAGCCCAGCGCGGGCAGGGCGCGCTCGATGGTGGCCCCCTCGGGATCGGCGATGCCGTGACGCAGGGTGACCTCGACGAGGACGGCGAAAGCGCTCACGGGGCGATGTTCCCACGCGCGCCCGGCCAATCCGCGAACCGACGGCCGCTGATGCGCTCGTAGGCCTCGACGTAGCGGGCGGCGGTGGCCGCCACCACCTCGTCGGGCAACGGCGGCGGGGGTGGGGCCTTGTCCCAGTCCAGCCCGTCGAGGTGGTCGCGCACCGGCTGCTTGTCGAAGGACGGCGGCGTGGTGCCCGGCGCCCACCGGTCGGCGGGCCAGAAGCGGGAGGAGTCCGGGGTGAGCACCTCGTCACAGAGGGTCAGCCGGCCGTCGACCAGCCCCAGCTCGAACTTGGTGTCGGCGACGAGGATCCCCCGCTCGGCCGCCAGATCGGCCCCCCGCCGGTAGCAGGCCAGGGCGATGTCCCGGGCCGCCTCGGCCACCTCGCGACCCACCAGGTCGACGGCAGCGGCGAAGGAGATGTTCTGGTCGTGGCCCTCGTCGGCCTTGGTCGACGGGGTGAAGACCGGCTCGGGCAGGCGGGCCGACTCGGTCAGGCCCGCCGGCAGGGGTGTGCCGTGCATGGTCCCGTCCCGCCGGTACTCCTTCCACGCCGACCCGGTCAGGTACCCCCGCACGATGCACTCGATGGGGAGCATCTCGGCCCGCCGGCAGAGCATGACCCGACCCGCCCACGCCGGGTCCGCCAGGTCGGCCGGGACGTCGGCCAGGTCGGTGGAGACCACGTGGCCGGGAACCAGGTCGGCGAGGCGCTCGAACCAGAAGGCCGACATGGCGGTGAGCACCCGCCCCTTGTCAGGGATGGGCTCGGCCATGACC
>CAYTJS010000413.1:1706-2813 GCA_964438115.1 uncultured Iamiaceae bacterium | reverse complement strand
GGCGCCGGCGGTCAGCAGCACGCCGGCGGCGCCGGCGGCGGCCGCCGCCCGCAGGATCGTCCCGGCGTTGCCGGGGTCGGCGACGCCGGCCAGCACGACCGCCGGCAGTCCCGTGGAGCGGGACCGATCGGCCACGGCCTCGGCGGTGGCCGGGTGCCAGGGCACCACGGCGGCCACGGGCTGGGGCGTGCGGGTGGTCACCGCCCGGGCCAGGTCGGCGGCGGCCACGGTGGTCACCCGGCTGCCCGCGGTGCGGGCCCGGGCGACCAGGGCGGGCTCGGCGCCGTCGGCCACGACCAGCTCGTCGGGCGCCACCCCCAGGTCGAGGGCGGCGCCGACGGCACGAGGGCCCTCGACCAGGAGGGCCCCCTCGTCACGACGGGCCCGGGCGTCGCGCCCGAGGCGGCGGACCCGGGCCAGGGTCGACCGGCTGATGGGGGCTACTCGCCCGCCGGGGCGGCCTCGAGGGCCACGGCCACCAGGGCCGAGAAGGCGGCCGGGTCGCTCACGGCCAGGTCGGCCAGGATCTTGCGATCCACCTCGACGTCGGCCGCCTTCAGGCCGGCGATGAACCGGCTGTAGGACGTGCCGTTCTCGCGGCAGGCGGCGTTGATGCGCTGGATCCACAGGCGGCGGAACTCACCCTTGCGGGCCCGGCGGTCGCGGTAGGCGTACCGCAGGGAGTGCATCACCTGCTCGTTGGCCGAACGGTAGGTGCGGCTCTTGTTCCCGTAGTAGCCCTGGGCCCGCTCGAGCGTGACCTTGCGGCGCTTGCGGGAGGGGACGGAGGTCTTGGTCCTTGCCATCGTGTGCTCCTAGCGCTTCCCGAGTGAACGGAGGATCGCCTTGCGATCGCCGCCGGTCACCTCGACCTCGGGCGACAGGCGCCGCTGGCGCTTGGCCGGCTTCCGTCGCTTGAAGTGGTTCTTGTGGATCTGGCGGCGCGTCACCTTGCCGCTCCCCGTCACCTTGAAGCGCTTCTTCGCGCCCCGGTGCGTCTTCATCTTGGGCATCGTCGTGTCCTCGTCCGCCGGCGCCCTGGGCGCCGGTGCTCAGTCAGCGGTGGTGGCCGCTGCTTCCTCGTTGGTCTCCTGGTCGGCGCCGTCG
>CAYTJS010000413.1:0-1606 GCA_964438115.1 uncultured Iamiaceae bacterium | reverse complement strand
CCTCGCGGGCCTTCTTGGCCGCGGCCTGCGCCTTCTTGTCCGGTCCCAGCACCATGGTCATGTTGCGGCCGTCGACCTTGGGCAGGTTCTCGACCCGTCCGACGTCGGCCACCTCCTCGGCCACCTGGTCGAGGATGCGCCGCCCCAGTTCGGGGTGCTGGACCTCACGACCACGGAACATGATCGTGATCTTGACCTTGTGGCCCTCCCCCAGGAACTGGTGGACCTTCCGGGTCTTCGTGTCGAAGTCACCCCGGCCGATCTTGGGCCGGTACTTCATCTCCTTCACGACGACGTTGGTCGCCTTCTTCCGGGATTCCTTGGCCTTCTGGGCGTTCTCGTACTTGAACTTCCCGTAGTCCATGATCCGGCACACCGGGGGCGAGGCCTGGGCGGCGACCTCCACGAGGTCGAGGCCGAGGTCCCGCGCCATGGCGAGTGCCTCCGGGGTGGGACGGATGCCGATCTGGTCGCCGTCGGGTCCCACCAGACGGACTTCACGCACCCGGATCTGGTCGTTGATCCTGGTGTCGTCGTGGGCAGGGCCCGAAGCTATGGCCGATCACTGCGCAACTACGCGGCTCCTTCGTCGTGGAAGGGCCCCGGATCCCCGGCGGGCCGCAGCGGCGGGCCAGGAGCATCGACGAGCTGGGCTCGTGCGAAGGACCTGGGCGCACCCTGATCGGTGGCCAGGTGGGGGCGGGACCCCGCTTTCAGGTTGGATTGCGCGCGACACGCTACCAGTGGTGGCACCCTTCCCCTCATGAGCAGCCTCTGGACCCCTGGCGGGGAGCACCCGGTCGACCCCGAGCAGACGGGCGCCGCCCCGCCCCCCGGTGCCGACGCCGACCCCCTGGCCGGCCTCACCGACGAGCAGCGGGCGGAGGCCGAGACCATGGTCGCCGAACTGGCCGCGGCCCGTCAGCGCGTCCTCGAGGCCCCCGCCGACATGGTGGTGGCCAACCACGCCATGGGCCTCTACGAGCTGGCGGCCATCCACCTGAGCGAGGAGGACCCCGACCTCGAGGCGGCCCGGCTGGCCATCGACGCCATGGGCCAGCTCGTCGAGGGCCTGACCGGCCGCCTGGGCGAGAACGAGCCCACCCTGAAGGACGCCCTGACCCAGCTGCGCATGGCCTTCGTCCAGCGCAGCCAGCAGGCCGCCGACGCGGCGTCGGCGGGCGATGCCGGACCGACCGAGCACTGAGCCACCTTGGGGGCTGCGCCCCCAGCTCGCCTTCGGCTCGCTCCCCATCGCCGCCGGGCTCCCTGGCGGTCGCGCCGTCGGCCGGACCGGCGGCTGATCCGCCGCCGGCCCTCAGTAACCCGGGGCGACGATCCCGGCGGCCTGGGGCAGCCGGACCACGGCCCGGTGGCAGCGCCCGACGGAGCCGCCGTTGGGCCGCACCGGGGGCAGGAGCACCACCAGCGGCTGCACCCAGGTCCCGCCGACGGCGGTGCCGATGACCCGGTTGCGCACCAGGTCGGCGGGCTCACAGCCCATGGCCCCGGCCACCAGCTCGCGACCCACGGCGGTCAGCTCGAGGTTGACCACCTCGCGCTCGGTGATCGGGAAGGCCACCTCGGTGAGCACGTCCTGACGCAG
>CAYTJS010000412.1:0-2813 GCA_964438115.1 uncultured Iamiaceae bacterium | reverse complement strand
TGGAGGAGAAGGGCATCGAGCTGGTCACCGAGTTCAACACCGGCGAGGTCGACGGGGCCGGCGGGCGCCTGGTCAGCTGGGACGAGCGGGAAGTCGCCTTCGACCTCCTCGTCGAGGTCCCCGTGCACAGCGGCGCCGAGTACGTGGGCCGTTCCGACGGCCTGGGCGACGAGCTGGACTTCGTGCCCACCGACGAGCACACCCTGCAGTCCAAGGTGGCCCCCAACATCTTCGTGATCGGCGACGCCGCCGCCGTGCCCACCTCC
The DNA here is from genome assembly GCA_964438115.1 of uncultured Iamiaceae bacterium. GTDB lineage: Bacteria > Actinomycetota > Acidimicrobiia > Acidimicrobiales > DATDAH01 > DATDAH01. The sequence continues at coordinate 2,547 of CAYTJS010000412.1, read as the reverse complement.
AAGGCCGGCAGCGTGACCCACTTCGAGGGCGAGGTGCTGACCCGCAACGTCGAGCACTTCCTCGCCGGTGAGGACCTGGAGCCCCGTTTCGACGGGCACGCCAACTGCTTCATCGAGACGGGGTTCCACAAGGCCCTGCTCATCGACTTCAACTACGAGACCGAGCCGATGCCCGGTCACTTCCCCGGGGCCGTCGGCCCCATGCCGCTGCTGAAGGAGTCACGGCTCAACCACCTCGGGAAGCTGATGTTCCAGTGGCTCTACTGGCACGTCCTGCTGCCCGGCCGCGACATCCCCGGTGTCGGCGCCGAACTGTCCCTCTCAGGCAAGGAGACGACGTCATGACCACCGCCACCCTCGCGGGCGTCGAGGTGACGCTCGACGACGAGGGGTTCTTCGAGGACCCCGAGCAGTGGACCGAGGCGATGGCCCCCGAGCTGGCCAAGGCCGAGGGCATCGACGACCTGACCGACCAGCACTGGCAGGTCCTGCACTTCATGCGCAAGGAGTACTTCGAGAAGGGCACCGGGCCGACGGTCCGGGTCCTGGGCAAGACCTCCGGCGTGTCGGTGAAGGAGCTCTACCAGCTGTTCCCCAAGGGGCCGGCGAAGGTCGCCGCCAAGGTGGCGGGGATCCCCAAGCCCCGCGGCTGCATCTAGGACAAGGAGGACGCCATGGGCGCCGAACCGATCGAAAAGGTCTCGATCATCATCTCCAAGGGCTCCCTGGAGGGGGTCTACCCCGGGCTGATCATGGCCAACGGGGCCCGGGCCGAGGGCATCGAGGTGAACCTGTTCTTCACCTTCTTCGGCCTGGACGCCATCCACGAGAAGCGCCACGAGCACATCAAGGTGGCCACGGTCGGCAATCCCGGCATGCACATGCCCACGTTGATCGGGGCCCTCCCCGGCATGTCGGCCATCGCCACCCACATGATGGGCAAGAAGATGGAGGAGCTCGACATCCCCGACATCCCCGAGTTCGTCGAGATGATCGCCGACACCGGGGCGGGCATGTACGCCTGCAAGGCGTCGGTGGACATGTTCGACATGAGCAAGGACGACTTCGTCGAGGGCGTCGAGGACATCATCACCGTCGGCGAGTTCTACGAGATGGCGGCGGGGGGCCAGATCATCTTCACGTGACATTTCGAGCGCCTCTGGCGCTCGGGCTTCGCCCGTCGTTGAGCGTCCTCTTCGCTGCCCGGCCGCAGGCCGGGCAGCCTTGCTGCTGGCTGGAACCCTGCTGCTGGCTGCTGGCTGGAGCCCTCTTGCTGGGTGGTGGCTACTGGGTGGCTCGGGCCTGGGTCAGGCAGGTGGTGAGGGCGGTGAGGGTCTGGTCGACGTGGGTGGGGGTGGTCTTCCAGTTGGAGACGGAGATGCGCATGGCGGTGCGGCCCTGCCAGGTGGTGCCGCCCATCCAGGCGGTGCCGTCCTGCTGGAGGGCGGTGATGACCCCGGCGGTGGTGGCGTCGTCGTCGTCGAAGCGGACGAGGACCTGGTTGAGGACCACGTCGTTCAGGACCTCGGCGCCCTCGATCAGGGCCAGGCCGTCGGCGAAGCGGCGGGCGGCGGCGCAGCACCGGTCGACGAGGTCGGCCGCCCCGGACCGGCCCAGGGTGGCCAGCGCGGCCCAGACGGGCACGGCCCGGGCCCGGCGGCTCATCTCGGGGTTCCACTCGATGGGCTCGCGGTGGTCGCTGGGGGGCAGGTAGGCCGCGGCCACCGAGAGGGCCGCCCGGTGGGCGTCGGGATGGGCGGTCAGGGCGACCGAGCAGTCGTAGGGGCAGTTCAGCCACTTGTGCATGTCGACCGCCCAACTGTCGGCCGCCTCGACCCCACGCACGAGGTCGGCCAGCCGGGGCGAGGCGCACGCCCACAGGCCGAAGGCGCCGTCGACGTGGACCCAGGCGGCGGCCTCGTGGGCCACGGCACAGATCCGGTCGAAGGGGTCGAAGGCGCCGGTGTTCACGTTGCCGGCCTGGGCCACGACGATGGCGGGGCCGGGGTGCGCCGCCAGGACCTCGGCCAGCCCGGACGGGTCCATGGCCCCGTTGGTGTCGACGGGCAGGGCCACCGTCGACCGCCGGCCCAGGCCGATGTAGCGCAGGGCCAGGTCCACGCTGGCGTGGCGCTCGCCGCCCACCACCACCGTGACCGGTGGGGCGCCGACCAGACCGTCCTCCTCGACGTCCCAGCCCGCCTGCCCGAGGACCTGGTGGCGGGCGGCGAGGAGGCCGACCACGTTGGCCATCTGGCCGCCGGTGACGAAGGCGCCCGACCCACCCGGGGGCAGGCCCAGGACGTCGGTCAGCCAACCCAGCACGACCTCCTCGACCACCGCCGCCGTCGGGCTCATCACGTGCATGGCGGCGTTCTGGTCCCAGGCCGAGACCAGCCAGTCGGCGGCCAGGGCCACGTCGAGGGTGCCGCCGTTGACGAAGCCGAAGTACCGCGGGCCCGGGGTGGCCACCAGCCCGGCAGGGGCGGCGGCGCCGAGGCGCTCGATGGTCGCCAGGGGGTCACCGGGACCGTCGGGGAGGGGGCC
>CAYTJS010000411.1:0-2824 GCA_964438115.1 uncultured Iamiaceae bacterium | reverse complement strand
ACGAAGTCCCAGTTGCCGTCGATGAGCACCTGGTCGGGCTCGACCCCGAGGCCCTCGATGGCCCGGGCCGCGGCCAGCTTCTGGGCCGCCGACATACCCAGCTCGTCGCACTCGGCCGGGCTGGCGTGGCCCACGGCCCACGTGGTGCACCACCCGGCGATCCGGTCGAAGAGCAGCTCGCGCTCGGCCTCGGTCAGCAGCTTCGAGTCGCGCACCTTGTAGACCCGACGGTCCCGGGGCAGCACGGCGGCCCCGACCGTGAGCGGCCCGGCCCACGAGCCTCGGCCCACTTCGTCGACCCCGACGACCACCTCGTGGCCGGCCGACCAGAGCTCGCGCTCGACCCGCAGGCCGGGTGGGCGCCGCTTGAGCGCCGGGCGCAGCTGCGGGGCGGTGGTGGTGGCCATCCGCCGCCCGACACTACCGGCGCCCCGCCCGGGCCACGGGTACGGTCGGGGCCGTGGACGAGACGTCGCTGTGGTCGCGGGACTCGGTGGGGTCCATCGTGTCGATGGGCTCGGCCGGCGCCATCGGCTCGATCGGCTCGGCCGGCTCCGTGCTGTCGATCGGCTCGGCCGGGTCCGTGCTGTCGATCGGCTCCGCCGGCTCGATCCTGTCCATCGGGTCGGTCGGCTCGGTGCTGTCGATCGGCTCGGCCTTCTCGGTCGGTGCCATCGGCGGCTGGTGCGAGCGCCGCCCCCGGCTGGTCGAGGCCGGGGCCACCGCCCTGACAGCGGCCGCCCTGGCCACCGCCGCCCTCACGGCGCGAGCGTGATCCCCGGGTCGCCGTCGGTCACCCGGCCCACCGGCACGAAGCCGGCCCCCGCCAGGTCCGCCACCAGGTCGGGCTCGACCGCGGCCAGCAGACCGCCGGAGGTCTGCGGGTCGAAGGCCAGGGCGGCCACGACCTCGTCGGCGTCCCCATCCCACCGCCCGGCCACGTAGTCCCGGTTGCGGGCGTCGCCCCCCGTCCGCACCCCGGCCGCGGCGACGGCCCGGGCCCCGTCGTAGGTGGGCAGCCGATCCCCCTCGAACACCAGGTGGACACCCGAGCGGTCGGCGACCTCCCAGCCGTGGCCGGCCAGGCCGAAGCCGGTGACGTCGGTGGCGGCGTGCACGGCGGCCCCGGCCGTGACCAGGGCCTCGGACGCCTCCCGGTTGAGGGCCCGCATGCCGGCGATGGCCGCCGCCTTCTGGCCGGGGTCGCCGCCGGCCAGGACCAGGCCGGTCCCCAGCGGCTTGGACAGCACCAGCGCGTCGCCGGGACGGGCCCCGGCCTTGGTCAGGATGCGCTCGGGGTGGACCACCCCCTGGACCGCCAGACCGAAGATGGGCTCCTCGCTACGGATCGTGTGGCCCCCGGCCACCGTGCCCCCGGCGGCCAGCACTCGCTCGGCGGCGGCGGCCAGGATGGCGGCCACGGCGTTACGGGGCAGGTGCTCGGGGAAGGCCGACAGGTTCAGGGCGATGGTGACCCGGGCCCCCATGGCGAACACGTCGGAGCAGGCGTTGGCGGCGGCGATGGCCCCGAAGTCGGACGGGTCGTCGACGAGGGGCGGGAAGAAGTCGGCGGTGCTGACCATGGCCACGTCGTCGGCCACCCGGTAGACGGCGGCGTCGTCGGAGGGTGACAGGCCGACCAGCAGCTCGGCATCGACCCCGGCGGGCAGCTCGCGGACCAGGCCGGAAAGCGCCGTGGCCCCCCACTTGGCGGCACAGCCACCGCATTCGGTCCACTCGGTCAGGCGCACGTCGGTCACGCCCGGCAACCTACGCCGCGCGAACACCACGTTTCGGGGTCGTGAAGGTGTGATGCTTTCTGCGGGGGGCGCCTTGATCCCGGGCCACCGGGTGCCGACAATGGCGAGCGTGACGATGGTCGACGAGGGGCAGCGGGTGCTCGAGGTGGGGAACCACGTCGAGGTGCGCAACCGCTTCGACGGCCGCTGGTCCCACGGTTTCGTCGTGGCCGAGGTCACCGACCGCGGCTACCGGCTCCGTCGCTCCGGTGAGCAGGAGGTCCTGCCCGCCGTCTTCCGGCCCGACCAGGTCCGCCGGGAGCACCGCCGCGGCCAGTGGTGGTACTGACGGAGTTCTCCTAGGGTCGGAGCGTGATCCGGCCGACACCGAGCGGGATGCGTGGCCTCCTCCCTGCCCTGCTCGCCCTCCTGGCCACGCTGTCCACCCTGGCGGCGACGACGGGCGCGGCCGACGCCGCCACCCCCCAAGAGCCCCGGCTTCGCCCACCGGCCTACGGGAGCTTCGTCAACGGGTTCCAGTACCGGAACCACGCCGACCCGGCGCTCCTGTCGTACCAGGGCCGGTTCTACGCCTACAGCACCAACCAGACCGGCACCTACGCCCGCCGCATCTCGGTGGTCTCGTCCCCCGACCTGTGGAACGACTGGACCCCGGCCGCCGCCACCCCGGCCCCGGCCGAGGTCATGCCCACCCAGCCGGCCTGGGCCCGCACCCTCGGTGAGGGCGGGGCGTTCTGGGCGCCCTCGGTGGTCCGCACCGGCGGTCGCTTCGTCCTCTACTTCGCCGCCAAGCACCGGGCCGTGAGCGCCTCCAGCCCGGGCTGGTGCATCGGGGTGGCCACCGCGACCAGCCCCCTCGGCCCCTTCCGGCCCCGGAGCACCCCGTTCTTCTGCCGGGTGAACTCCACCAGCGCCACCCCGGCGTCGCTGTCGGGCCAGCCCGGCCCGAACAAGGGGGCCATCGACCCGCAGGTGTTCCGGGCGCCGAACGGGCGGCTCTACCTCCACTTCAAGGCGCTGGACAACCTGTACCAGTTGTGGGGCGTCCAACTCCGCGCCGACGG
>CAYTJS010000410.1:0-2836 GCA_964438115.1 uncultured Iamiaceae bacterium | reverse complement strand
CGCCGATGCGGCGGCCGCCCAGGGCGGCCAGGTCGCCCCGGCAGACGAGGAGGGCGGGCGGGGCCGGGTCGTGGCGGAACTCGGGCGGCCAGGCCGGGTGGCCGGGGCCCAGGACCGTGACGCCGGCCTCGCCGTGCTGCTCCCACAGGGCCGTCGGGTCGGTGCGCGCCTCGCGCTCGTGGCACAGCCGGTCCCAGGCCTCGGGGGCGGGGTGGGCGTCGAGGGCCGCCCGGATGGCCACCGGGCCCACCTCGGGCAGGGCGGCCATGGCCAGGACGTAGGCCTCGTCCGGCAGGTCGGCGCCGGGGCTCACGTGACGGCCGGGAGGGGCTGGGCCCGTAGCACGAGGGCCAGGGCGACGTGGCCGGCGGTGACCGGGCCGTCGACGCCGTCGAGGTCGGCGATGGTGCGGGCCACCCGCCGCACCCGGTCGAGGCCCCGGGCGCTGAGCCGACCGGCGGCCAGGGCGTCCTCGAGCACCGCCTCGCAGTCGGGGGTGATCGGGCACAGCTCGTCGAGGCGCGACCGCGGGATGGCGCCGTTGGCCTCGACCCCGCGGGCCTGGGCCCGGGCCCGGGCCTCGCGCACCCGGGCCGCCACCACGGCGGTGGCCTCGCCCGGCCGGCCCCGCAGCAGTTCGTCGGGGCTGGGGCGGTCGACGTCGACCCGCAGGTCGAAGCGGTCGACCAGCGGTCCGCTGAGGCGCCGGCGGTAGCGAGCCTTCTCGCCGTCGCTGCAGGCGCAGGCGCTCGTGCCGCCCTCGCCGCAGGGGCAGGGGTTGGTGGCGCCGACGAGCAGGAAGCGGGCCGGGAAGGTGGCGCTGGCCGAGGCCCGGGTGATGCGGATCACCCCCTCCTCGAGCGGCTGACGCAGGGCGTCGAGCACCGTGGGGGCGAACTCGCCCAGCTCGTCGAGGAAGAGGACGCCGTGGGTCGCCCGGGACACCTCGCCGGGGCGGAGCACGCCGGTGCCCCCGCCGGTCAGGGCCACCGGTGAGGCCGTGTGGTGGGGCGCCCGGAAGGGCGGGGTGCGGCAGAGCCCGCCGGCGGGGAGGGGCTCGCCCACCGCCGACCGGATGCGGGCCACCTCGAGGGCGGCGTCGGTGGCGAGCGGGGGCAGCAGCCCGGGCAGGCGGCTGGCGAGCATGGTCTTGCCCGCCCCCGGGGGCCCGACGAGCAGGAGGTGGTGGCCGCCGGCGGCGGCCACCTCGAGGGCCCGGCGGGCCGCGGCCTGACCCCGCACATCGGTGAGATCGGGGGTGGGCGGCGGCGGGCGCCCCGGGCCGGGGTCGGGGGTCTCGGGCCAGGGCTCGTCGCCCTTGAGGGCGTCGATGACCTCGACCAGGCGGCGGGCGGTGCGGACGTGGCGGTCGCCGGCCACGGTGGCCTCGGCGAAGGACGCCGTCGGCACCACGACGGTGTCACAGCCCGCGGCGGCGACGAGGCCGACCATGCCCCGGACCGGGCGCAGGGTGCCGTCGAGGCCGAGCTCGCCGAGGAAGGCCTGCCCGCCGATGGCGTCGCCGGGCACCTCCTCGGCGGCGACGAGGATGCCCACGGCGATGGCCAGGTCGAGGCCCGACCCCGCCTTGCGCACCGACGACGGGGCCAGGTTGACCGTGATCTTGCGGGCCGGGAACGGGTAGCCGCTGTTGGTGATGGCCGCCCGCACCCGGTCGCGGGCCTCGCGGCAGGCGGTGTCGGGCAGGCCGACGATGGCGAAGGCCGGGAGGCCGGCGCTCAGGTGGACCTCGACCCGGACGGCGTGGCCGTCGATGCCGAGGAGGGAGGCGGATGCGATGGACGCGAGCACGGTGGACCCTCCGCGCAGCAGGGAGTGGCGGGGGGCCGTGACGCCGACCGACCGAGCGGGCGCCCCCGAACGGGCACCAGTGACCTCACCTTACGCGGCCCCGGTGACAGGGGCCCACGGCCCTGTTCTGGCGTCGATTCGTTGCGCTGGACGCAACAGATCGACGCAATTTCGGTGGGGGTGGGTTAGTGGCCGAGTTCCTCGCGCTCGTAGACGGCGACGGCCTCGATCTCCTCGGGGCTGAGGGTGCCCTCCCAGGCCGGCATGGCGTTGCGACCCTCGCGGATGACCGTGAGCTGGTCCTCGATGTCCGGGTAGTTCTCGGCGACGGCACCGCCACCGAGGGTCGGGCCCACGCCGCCCTCGCCGTCGGGTCCGTGGCAGCGGGCGCAGTTGTCGCTGTAGACCTGCTCGCCCAGGCTCTCCTCGCCACCGCCACCGCCACCACCACCGCCGTCGTCCCCACCACAGGCGACGAGGCCCAGGGTGGCGAGCAGGGCGAGGGCGACGGGGAGGATGCGGGAACGCGTGCGGCCGATCACGGGTCGGAGGTTAGCCAGCCGTGCCATGCTCTCGACATGGGCCTGAACCCCTTCCGACCCGGCGAGGTGGCCAAGGCCGACGTGGCCATGGTCGTGGGAGCCATCGTGGTCGTCGCCCTGCTGGTCGCCTGGGCCGTCTTCGGGTGACCAGCGTGGTCGACCCCTTCGCCGACGACGTCGACACCCGCTTCGTCCAGCCCTACGAGGCGACCAAGCCCTACGTGTGCCCGGGGTGCAACCAGGACATACCGCCCGGCACCCACCACCTCGTCGCCGTCCCCCGCCACGACCCCGACCTCCGCCGCCACTGGCACAAGGGCTGCTGGCAGCACCGGGACCGCCGGCGCCCCGGGCGCCGGTGAGCCCCCCAACCACCTGAAATTGCGTCGATTCGTTGCGGTGGGCGCAACCGATCGACGCAATTTCGGGCTCTCCTGCTCGATCCGTGGGTCGGATCTGAGCGGGTGAAGTAGCGCACGCCG
>CAYTJS010000409.1:0-2841 GCA_964438115.1 uncultured Iamiaceae bacterium | reverse complement strand
CGACGCTCCGGCGGGGGTGCGGTGCTGGTCGGGCCCGCCGACCCGCTGTGGGTCGACGTCGACCTGCCCCGTGCCGACCCCCGGTGGCGTGACGACGTGGCCGAGTCCTTCCGGTGGCTGGGGCGGGCCTGGGTCGGGGCCCTGGCCGACCTGGGCCTGGTCGCGGAGGTCCACGAAGGTCCGTACCGGCCGGGCCGGTGGGGCCGGGCGGTCTGCTTCGCCGGGGTGGGACCCGGCGAGGTCCTCGTCGCCGGGGCCAAGGCGGTGGGCATCGCCGCCCGCCGCACCCGGGCCGGGGCCCGGTTCCAGTGCGCCCTGGCCACCACGGCGGACCTGGGACCGCTCGTCGACCTGGTCGTCGCCCCCGACGAGCGGGACGCGGCCCGGACCGACCTGGCCGGGGCCGTCCACCCGGTGACGGCCGGTCCCGGGGTCGTCCTCGCCACCCTGGCCGCCCACCTCGCCGCCCGCTGACGCCGGGGGTGGCGAGGGTCCTCCTGCCCCTTCCCGGGGGGTGCGCGGGGGAGTGGTGGAGTGAAAGTGGAGTGAAAGTGGTTGACAGGGGAGGACAGAGGGGGCACAGTGGTGGCCGTCCCCACCCGGGGGCCACGCGTCGGAGGACGCAATGCAGGAATCCACCACCACCCGAGGAAGCAACCGGTGTTCGTCGGCACTTCACAGCGCAAGCTGGACGACAAGGGGCGCATCACCCTGTCGGCGCAGCTCCGCGACGAACTGGCCGGCCCGGGCTTCATCGCCCTCGCCGACGGCTGCCTCGCCATCTGGACCGAGGAGGGCTACCGCGAGTTCACCGCTGACCTCCGCCGTCGGGTCCGGGGTGGGACCGATCCCTCCGTCGACCCCCTGGTCCTCCGCACCCTGGCTGCGAGCACGGACCGGATCCGCGTGGACGGCCAGGGCCGGGTCACCCTCCCGGCCACCCTCCTCGAGCAGGCGGGCATCGGCTCCGGTGCGGGCACGGAGGTCGTCGTGAACGGCGCCTTCGACCGCATCGAGATCTGGTCGCCCGCCGTCTGGGACCGCCTCTTCGCCGCCGGCACCGGCGCCCTCGAGATCGCCATGCGGGAGCGAGGTCTCTGATGTCGCCCTGCACCACCCGTCGGGCCCACGGGCCCGCCACCCGCTCACGTCCGCTGATCCGCTGCCTCCCGGCTGGTGGGACGGAAGATCCCTACTCCGCCCGCTTCCCCAGCAGCCCGCACGGGACCCCCTCCCGTCGAGCACCTGCCGGCCGGGGGGCAGCCGATCAGCGGACGGAGCGCGGGCGGTGACCTCCGAGGCACCGGCCCCCGTCCACGACCCGGTGCTGGTCGACCGCGTGGTCGACCTGTTCGCCGCCGTCCCGGCCGGGGTCCACGTGGACGCCACCCTCGGTGACGGGGGCCACGCCGCCGCCGTCCTCACCGCCAACCCCGACCTGGACCTGCTCGGCCTCGACCGCGACCCCGACGCCGTGGCCGCCTCGACCGCCCGCCTGGCGTCCTTCGGCGACCGGGTGACGGTGCGCCGGGCCCGCTTCGACCAGCTCCGGGAGGTGGCCGACGACCTCGGCATCGAGGAGCTGAGCGGCGTCCTCTTCGACCTCGGGGTCAGCTCCCGCCAGCTCGACGAGGCCCACCGGGGGTTCTCCTACCGCCAGGACGGCCCCCTCGACATGCGCATGGGTCCCGACACCGAGGTCACCGCCGAGGACGTGGTCAACACCTGGGACGAGGCCGAGTTGGCCCGCCTGCTCAACCGCTTCGGCGACGAGCCCCGGGCCCGGGGGATCGCCCGGGCCATCGTGGCCGGCCGTCCCTTCCACACCACGGGGACCCTGGCCGAGGTCATCGCCGGGGCCGTGCCCGCCGCCGTCCGTCGCAAGGGCCACCCGGCCCGCAAGGCCTTCCAGGCCCTGCGCATCGAGGTCAACCAGGAGCTGGACCAGCTCCCCGACGCCCTGGGGCAGGCCCTGAACCTGCTCGCCGAAGGGGGTCGGGCCGCCGCCATCGCCTACCACTCGGGGGAGGACCGCATCGTGAAGACGACGTTCCGGGAGGCCGCCACCGGCGGCTGCACCTGTCCGGTCGGAGGACCCTGCGTCTGCGGGGCCACCCCCCGGGTGGTGCTGCTGAAGCGGGGGGCCTGGAAGCCCGCCGCCGAGGAGGTCGCCGCCAACCCCCGGGCCCGCAGCGCCCGCCTCCGGGCGGTGGAGAAGCTGCCCGTGCCCGGTCGCCACCACCACCCCGCCGGCCGACCACCCGGCTGACCGCCCGGGCGCACCACCACCGCCGCGCCCTCCACCGCCGGCCACCACCACCACCGACCGGCCCCACCGACCGACCGACCCGCAGGAGACCCACCACTGTGACCACCACCACCGCCACGGCCCCCGCCCACCTCCGGCCCGCCCCGGGCCGCACCCGGCCCCGCCACGAGCCCGAGCCGCGCCCGGTCCGGCGCCACCTGCGCCCCGTTCCCGACGCCCCCGTCCGGGTCGAGCGCGAGGCCCGGCGCCGGCTGCGCCCCCACGCGGCCCTGGGCCTGGCCCTGGCCGGGCTCTTCGCCCTGCTCTTCGCGGTGGCGCTGCTCCAGACCGTGCTGGTGCAGGGCCAGCTCCGCCTCGACGGGCTGCGGGCCGACATCACCGAGGCCCAGACCGAGTCCCAGCTCCTGCGCGACGAGGTGGCCCGCCTGAGCGATCCCGAGGTCATCCGCACCACGGCCATCGAGCAGCTCGGCATGCAGGAGCAGGCCACGACCACCTTCCTCAACCCGCCCCCGCTCGTGAGCGGGCCGACCCCGTGAGGGCCTGACCGTGTCCCCTGCCCGCCCCCGCGC
>CAYTJS010000408.1:0-2845 GCA_964438115.1 uncultured Iamiaceae bacterium | reverse complement strand
GGCGGGGGCGACGGTGAGCCCGGTCGCGCCCCCGCCCGGGGCCCACGGTGGCGACGGGGCCCACCTGGCGGCTGCCCTCGGTCGGCCCGTGGCCGAGGTCCTCGACCTGTCCATGAGCCTCAACCCGTGCGCCCCGCCCGTGGCGCCGGTGGTGGCCGCCCTCGCCGACGAGGTGACCCGCTATCCCGACCCGACGGCGGCCACCGCCGCCCTGGCCGAGGCCCTCGAGGTCGACCGGGACCGGGTGCTGCTGACCAACGGCGGGGCCGAGGCCATCGCCCTGGTGGCCCAGGTGCTGCCCACCGGTCGGGTCGACGAGCCGGAGTTCTCGCTCTACCGCCGCCACCTGGCCCACCTCGACCCCGAGGGCCCCCGTTGGCGCTCCAACCCCCACAACCCGACGGGCCGCCTGGCGGCACCCGGCGACCGGGCCGCGGTGTGGGACGAGGCCTTCTACCCGCTGGCCACTGGGGCCTGGACCCGGGGCGATCCGGGCGTGCTGGTCGTCGGCTCCCTGACCAAGCTGTGGTCCTGTCCCGGGCTGCGGCTGGGCTACGTGCTGGCCCCCGACCCGGCGATGATCGACGACCTGGCCCGGCGCCAGCCCGCCTGGTCGGTCAACGGCCCGGCATTGGCGGCCGTGCCCGCCCTGCTCGCCCGCACCGACCTGGCGGCCTGGCGGGACCGCATCGCCGACCTCCGGGAGGACCTGGTGACCCTGCTCGCCGACCACGGGCTCGCCGCCGAGCCCTCCGACGCCCCCTACGTGCTCGTGCCCGAGGCCCCCGGGGTGCGTGAGCACCTGGCCGGTCACGCCATCGCCGTGCGGGACACGGCCAGCTTCGGCCTGGTGGACGGGATCCGGGTGGCCGTGCCCGACGACGAGGGCCGGGACCGCCTGGCCGCCGCCCTGGAGGCCCGGTGACGGCGTCGGTGCCCGCCGGCGTGGAGGCCGTCCTCTTCGACCTGGGCAACACGCTGGTGGCCGAGGCGCCGCCGGCCACGGCCGTGGAGGACCTGGTGGCCCGGCCGCTGCCGGGCGTGGTGGAGACGGTGGGTCGACTGCGGGACCACGGGGTCCGGCTGGGCCTGGTCACCAACACGGCAGCCATGCACGCCGAGCACGTCCGGGCCCTGCTGGCGCCGGTCGGCCTCGACGAGCCCTTCGAGGTGGTGGTGACCAGCGCCGAGCTGGGGGTGGCCAAGCCCGACCCGGCACCGTTGCTCGATGCCGCCCACCGGCTCGGGGTGGCGCCGGGGGCCTGCGTGTACGTGGGTGACCTGGCCACCGACGCCGAGGCGGCCCTGGCGGCGGGGACGGCCTTCGTGGCCACCGACGACGGCATCGCCGGGGCCCTGGAGCGACTGGCCCTGCGGTCGGTCCGCGGGCCGTTCGCCGCGGCGGCCGGTGCCGTGCGTCCGGTCGACGCCGGAGCGGCCGCGGCCGCCGCCGCCCGCCACGAGGCCCTGGCCACGCCGGCGGGGGCCCTGGGCCGACTGGAGGCGCTGGGCGCCCGGCTGGCGGGCATCGCCGGGACCTGCCCACCCCCCGTGCCGACCCCGGCCGCGGTGGCGGTCTTCGCCGCCGACCACGGGGTCCTGGCCCAGGGCGTGACGCCGTGGCCGGCGTCGGTCACCGCGGCGATGGTGCGCACCATGGCCGCCGGACGGGCGACGGTGAACGTCCTGGCCGCCGGGGCCGGGGCCACGGTCACCGTGGTCGACGTGGGGGTGGCCGAGGACCTCACCGGGCTCGACGGTGTCCGCCACGCCAAGGTGCGGCCGGGCACGGCCGACCTGGCGACGGGACCGGCGATGACCGCGGCCGAGGCGGCGGCCGCCCTGGACCTGGGCGCCGCCCTCGCCGCCGAGCTGGTCGCCGACGGCGCCCGGGCCCTGGTCACCGGCGAGATGGGGATCGGCAACACGACGCCGTCGGCGGCCCTGGTGGGCAGCCTCACCGGACGGCCGGCGGCGGCCGTGGTCGGACGGGGCACGGGCATCGACGACGAGGCCCTGGCCGTGAAGTCGGCGGTGGTGGCCGACGCCATCGAGCGCACCCGCACCTGGCTGGACCCCCTGGCCGTGGCCGCCTCGGTCGGGGGCCTGGAGCACCTCGCCCTGGCCGGCTTCTGCGTGGGTGGCGCGGCGGCGGGCGTGCCCGTGGTCGTCGACGGGGTCATCGCCCTCGCCGGCCTCCTCGTGGCCGAGGCCCTCGTGCCCGGCGTGGCCGCCCGCGGCGTCGCCGGCCACCGCTCACCCGAACCCGGCGCCACCGTGGCCCTCGACGCCCTCGGCCTCGACCCCGTCCTCGACCTCGGGCTGCGTCTGGGGGAGGGGACGGGCGCCCTCCTCGCCCTGCCCGTGGTGACCGCCGCCGCCCGCGTGCTCCACGACGTCGCCACCATCGAGGAGGCGCTCGGCGGCCCCGGGAACGGCTAATATCGTCACGTGACGCAATACGGGGAAGGGGACAGGGGCGGCGAGCGGGTCCCTTGCCGCTGGTGTCGGGCCCCGGTGGCCCGTCGGCCCGGTCCCGGGCGGCCCCGGCGGTTCTGTCGGGCGGCCTGTCGCCAGGCGGCGTACCGGGCCCGCCAGCTCGCCGCCGGCCACGGCCTGGGCGACGACGAGGTGGTCGTGCGCACCGAGGACCTGCAGACGCTGGCCGACGCGGTGTACGTGCTGCAGGCCGCCCTGGAGGACGTGGCCGTCGACCTCGAGGACGCCACGACGCCGGCCGACCTGCGGGAGGCCCTGGACCATCTGGTCGAGGCGGCCCAGCCGGTGGCCTCCCTCCAGGTCCTGGCCGTCACCGACCGCCGGTAATCCTCGTTATGTAAAGTTA
>CAYTJS010000407.1:0-2851 GCA_964438115.1 uncultured Iamiaceae bacterium | reverse complement strand
GAGGCCGCCCCCACCGCGGCGGGCCCTAGCAGGCCGGCGGCGGCGACGCCGGCGCCGATGACCGCGGCCAGCACGGGCTGGGCCGGGCGGCCGAGGGGCTGCCAGGTCCGGGCCGCCTGGAAGCCGGCCAGGCCGGCGGTCGTGGCGTAGACGGCGGTCAGGGCGCCGGGGCCGACGGCCACCGACGCCATGACGACGAGGAACCAGAGGAAGCCCAGGCGCACCCGGGGCCCGTTGACGTCGTAGGTGACGGCGAAGCGTCGGGGCGCGCGCCGCTGCACCTTGGCCAGGCGCTTCGCCTTCCCCCGCGGCTTGGGCGGGCGGGGCGAGCGGGCGGCGGTGGTGGGCTCAGCCACCCGACACCGGGGGCAGCACCGCCACCTCGTCGGCCTCGCCGACGGGGTCCCCTGCCGTCGACGGCTCGCCGTTGACCCACACCCGGCACTGCTGGAGGAGGGCGGCGAAGTCGGGGCCGTAGCGGTCCACGGCGGCGTCGAGGACCTCGCCCACCGTCGCGCCGGGCACCTCGTCGCGGGCGCGCCCGGCCGCCTCGCGCACGGACGCGAAGAGTCGGACCTGGGCCATGCCCGCAGGGTACGCAACGCGACCGGCTCCGGCCCGAACCGTCACCGGCCGCCTCTAGCGTGCGGGCCGTGCTGCGTGTCCTGCTCGTCCGTCACGGCCAGTCCGAGTGGAACGCCCTCGGGCGTTGGCAGGGCCAGGCCGACCCGCCGCTGTCGGAGCTGGGCCTCCTCCAGGCCGGCCACGCCGCCGGCCGGGTGGGTGTCGTCGACGCCGTCGTGGCCTCCGACCTCGAACGGGCCCGCCATACCGCCGAGATCGTGGCCGAGCTGATCGGCGTGGGCCCGGTGCTCGTCGACGAGGGCTTCCGCGAGCGCGACGCCGGCGAGTGGCAGGGCCTGACGAAGGCCGAGATCGAGCGGGACTGGCCCGGCTACCTCGCCGAGCGGCGCCGGCCCCCCGCCTTCGAGCCCGACGCCGGATTCCGGGAGCGGCTCTTCGCCGCCCTGGAGCGGGTGCGCGACCAGGTCCCCCACGGCGACGTGCTCGTCGTGGCCCACGCCGGCGTGGTCTTCCAGGTGGAGGAGGCCCTGGGGGCGTCCTGGGAGCCCCTGGCCAACCTCGGGGGACGCTGGGTCGAGGTCGACGACGGCGGGCGGTGGCGCCTCGGCGAGCGGGTCGTCCTGGTCGAGGACGGCGAGGTGACCGTCCCCGGGGTCGAGTGACCTCCTGATGGGTACCGTCGGGGGGTGGCCGAGGAGGGTGGCGTGATCCGTTCCGGGGCGAAGATCGGCGTGGCCGTCGTGGTGGTGCTGGTGGGCCTGCTCGTGCTGGGCGCCCTCGGCGCCTTCCCCGACCTGGGCAACCCCTTCGGCACCGAGCGCGAGCAGCGGGACGCCCCCGCCGTCCTCCAGGCCCTCGAGGACGTGTCCGAGTTCACCGGCGCCACCGCCAACCTGTCGACCTCCTTCGAGATCGAGGACGAGTCCTGGCTGCCCGACTTCCTCCTCGGCGAGACCATCAACTTCGAGGCCTACGGCTCCGTCGACGGCGTGGTCGACTTCACGACCCTCACCGAGGACGCCATCGTCGTCGAGGGCGAGTCGGTGACCATCACCCTGCCCGAGGCCGAACTGGCCAACCCCCGGGTCGACCCCGAGGCCAGCCAGGTGGTCGACGTCGACCGCGGCGTGCTCGACCGCTTCGCCGACCTCTTCACCGAGGACGCCGTCAACGAGTCCGAGCTCTACGGCATCGCCGAGGAGCGGCTGGTCGAGGCCGCCGCCGAGACCGATGTCCAGGCCCGGGCCGAGGAGAACACCGAGGCGTTCCTCGTGGCCCTCCTCACCGAGCTGGGCTACGAGGACGTGACCGTGCGCTTCGAGACGCCGGCCGACCAGCGCAGCTGACCCTCCCTCCTCTCCCCGCAGGATCCCCCATGGCCTACGACACCCCCGATCTCGCCACCCTGCTCGACCTCGAGCCCCACGGCCCCGACACCTTCGTCGGCGTCGGCCCCGACTACCCGTGGGGCAAGCGGGTCTACGGCGGCCAGGTGGTGGCCCAGGCCCTGTGGGCGGCGGCGGCCACCGTCGACGACCAGTACCGGGCCCACTCCCTGCACGCCTACTTCATCCGGCCCGGTGACGCCGACGAGCCCATCCGCTTCGAGGTCGACCGGCTGCGCAACGGCCGCAGCTTCTGCACCCGCCAGGTGGTGGCCCGCCAGTCGGGCGGGGCCATCCTCAACCTGAGCTGCTCGTTCCAGGTGGACGAGGACGAGGTCGACATCCAGCCCGAGGGCCTGCCCGACGTGGCCCTCCCCGACCCCGACGGCCCCGACGACTCGTGGAGCCCGCTGCTCGAGCGCCAGTGGGCCGAGCGCCCCGGCCCGGGCCGGGCCCGCACCTGGCTGCGGGTGAAGGGCCCCCTCGACGACCACCCCGTGCTCCAGCAGTGCGCCCTGGCCTACGCCTCCGACGACGCCCCCATGGAGGCGGCCATCACCCACCACCCCCGCTGGACCGGGGCGGAAGAGGACTTCGCCCGCTTCATGACCGCCAGCCTCGACCACTCGATCTGGTTCCACCGGCCGGTGCAGGGCGACGCCTGGTTGCTCTACGACATGGCCTCGGAGGGCATCGCCGGCGGCCGGGGCATGGCCCACGGCCGGGTGCTCACCACCGACGGGGTGCTGGTGGCCTCCGTCGCCCAGGAGGTCCTCTGCCGCGAGGTGCGCCCCACCGGCTGACCCACCCGGTTCTGGCGTCGATCCGTTGCGCCCACCGCAACAGATCGACGCAATTTCGGGGTGGTGCGGGTCCTAAGG
>CAYTJS010000406.1:0-2859 GCA_964438115.1 uncultured Iamiaceae bacterium | reverse complement strand
CGACCGGTCAGGTCCAGCAGTCGCCCGAGGGCCCGCTCCGGCGGGCCGGCCAGCACCCAGGTGCGCAGGGCCCCACCCTCGAAGGTCGCCGTCAGGTCGTCGCCGACGACCACCTCGCCCTTGTGGGTGTTCTCCCAGAACCCCAGGTGGCTGCCGGCCGGGCCGACGACGAGGTGGACCGGACTGGTCAGGTACAGCGGGTCGGTGTCGGGGCCGTAGCTGCCCGAGACCTCGGTGTTCCACAGCCCGTAGGTGCCGGGCCGGAGGTCGAAGGGGGCCGCCCGCTCCCCCAGCCCGTGGACCCGGTCGCCGGCAGCCAGGGCCACCGTGGTCGTCCAGGCGGCGCCGGCGAGACGGGGCGGGGCCTCCTGCCGCAGCCGACGCCAGCCGTCGGGCCCCCGATCGGCGACGGTGACCGCGCCCTCGGCGTCGACCACCACCCGGAGGTCGGTCGTGGCGAGGACCAGGTCGTCACCGTCGGCCTCGGGCGTCACGGCCTCGACGGCGACCTCGGCAGGGAAGGCGGCCGGGACCGGGGGTCGTCCGGGGGTCCAGGTGAGACGCACGGCGTCAGTGCCGTGGAAGGCCACGCCGAGGGCCAGCTCCCCGAAGGGCACGACCACCTCGTCACCCTCGACGCGGGGGATCCCCCGAGGACCGGGGCCGCGGGTGGGGCCCGTCGACCGTCCCCGCAGGTAGCGCCGGTCGAGGCGGCGCTTCCAGAGGGCGAAGCGGGCGGTGTGCAGCGTCCCCCGCCACCCGACCAGGCGGACCCCCGCCCGCACCAGCTCCAGCAGGGACGGGTCCCGGTCGCTCTCGACGGCCACGGCCGGACGCTACCCAGGGGCGGCGACGACGGGCAGCGCTACCCCGCGGCCAGACGGCGGAGGACGGCCTCGGCCTCGGCCATGATCCGTTCGAGCAGATCCTCCACGGTCGGCAGGTCCTCGATGACGCCCACCACCTGACCGCCGGACATCACCCCGAGATCGGGCCGGCCGTCGACCATCGCCGCCTTCAGCAGCATGGGGGTGTTGGCAGCCATGACCACCTGGCTCCAGGTCAGCTCCTGGCGCTTGCGCATGGCCCGCCCCTCCCTGAACAGGTCGGCGAAGGAGATCCCCGACACCTTCTTGAAGGCCAGCCCGTTGCGGATGGCCCGGGGCAGGCTCGACAGAGGACTGCCCTCGTCGAGCTTCTCGGTCAGGTCGGTGCGCAGGACCCGGTGGGGCACCCCGTCGACCTGGGTGGTGCGGATCGTGCCGTTGACGTCCTTGCCGAGGTAGACGTCCTTGACGGCGTCGGGCACGGGAGCGTCGGCGGTCATCAGGAACCGGGTGCCCATGGCGATGCCGGCCGCGCCGTAGGCCAGGGCGGCGACGAGGCCCCGGCCGTCGAAGTAGCCACCGGCGGCCACCACCGGGAGGTCGACCGCGTCCACCACCTGCGGCAGCAGCAGGCTGGTGGGCACGGCGCCGGTGTGCCCACCGCCCTCGCCGCCCTGGACGAGTACGGCGTCGACCCCCCACTCGGCGACCTTCTCGGCGTGGCGGCGGGCCCCGATCGACGGGATGACCACGACCCCGGCGTCCTTGAGCTTGGCGATCAGCTCCCGACTCGGGGCCAGGGCGAAGGAACCGACCTTGACCCCCTTCTCGATGAGCAGGTCGATGCGCCGGCCGGCGTCGGGGGCGTCGGCCCGCAGGTTGACGCCGAAGGGCTGGTCGGTGGCGGCCTGGACCTCGTCGATGGCGGTGACGAGCTGGTCGTGGTCCATGGTGGCCGCGGCCAGGATCCCCAGGCCGCCGGCTCGGGCCGTGGCAGTGACCAGGCGGGGGCCGGCGACCCAGCCCATCCCGGTCTGCACGATCGGGTAGCGGACCCCGACCAGGTCACAGAGTGCGGTGTGCAACACGGGATGGCCAACCGTCACCGGTCCCTCCTAAGGTGGTGGACCTTCCCCATCCTGATCATCGAGGCGACCCGGGGGTCCCGTCGTGGCCATGTTGGAGAAGCATCGGATCGAGATCTACCAGGCCATGACCGGCCTGGTGAGCGAGGAGGCGGCCGAGGCCATGGTGGCGCAGTTCCCGGCCCGGGACGTCGAAGAGCCCGTCACCAAGGCCGACCTGGCCGTCACCCGCAGCGAGTTCCGGACCGAGTTCGCGGTGCTGCGTACCGAGATGGCCGACCTCCGCACCGAACTGCGGGGCGAGATGGCCGACCTGCGCACCGAACTGCGGGGCGAGATGGCCGACCTGCGCACCGAACTGCGGGGCGAGATGGCCGACCTGCGCACCGAGCTCCACCGCGAGCTGGCGGAGCTCGGGGACCGGCTGACCAACCGCATGATCACCGTGGCCGGCGTCGGTCTGGCGGCCATCACCGGCCTGCTCGCCCTGTTCTCCTGAGCTCAGGAGCGGACCTCGGCGTCCCGGCGGGCGTCGGGGTCGAGCACCTCGCGGATGAGGCGCAGCTCCTCGTCGGTGGGGGGCCGGGTCTCCTCGAGGTCGTCGTCGACGACCAGCTCGAAGCCGGTGGCCTCCTGCACCTCCTCGACGGTGACCCCGGGGTGCACCGAGCGCAGCCGCATCCGGTGGTCCGGGGTCTCGAAGTCGAACACGCCCAAGTTGGACACCACCCGCCTGATCTCGCGGCAGCCGCGGTCCCAGCCCACCCCGGTGACCAGGTCCACCTCGGGCACGAACACCTTGGGCGAGTGGTTGGGCACGAAGTAGCTGGTGGGGTTGCACACGGTGTTGCCGGGGGCGCCCCGGAAGCCCAGGAGCTGGACCTTGGGCCGGGCCGGGTCACCCAGGGCGGCGATGTTCTGGTTGCCGTAGCGGTCGACCTGGGTGG
>CAYTJS010000405.1:0-2872 GCA_964438115.1 uncultured Iamiaceae bacterium | reverse complement strand
CTGTACAACCTCGACACCGGGATCTCGGCCTACACCGACATCGCCTACCGTGATGACCGGGCGTTCACCGACGCCGTCGCCGACGCCGGCTACCGGCCGGTCCTGGTGTCCGGCCATCCCGGGTACGCGACCGCTGAGCTGTCCGACCAGGTCGACGCCGCCGTCGCCGCCAGGCCCGACGCCCTGGTGTTCGTCTCGGGCTCCAACGAGGCGGTCGACGTCGCCCGCGGGCAGGCCCCGACCCCCGACGCCGCCTCGATGGCCGACGCGATCGGCGCCGCGCTCGACGAGATGGCCGGCATCGGTTGCGTCGTGTGGCCCACCGTCACCACCCAGCCCAACATCCCGATGTACTGGGGCACGCAGACCTGGGCACCCGCGGAGGTGAACCGGGCCCTGCGGGACGAGGCCGCCCGCCGCCCAAACCTCCACGTCGTGGACTGGGACGCTCTGTCGGCCGGGCACCTCCCCGGCTCGGCGGACCCGTGGTACATGCCCGACGGGCTGCACCACACCTCCGCCGGCGAAACGGCGTTCGAAGCGGCAATCCTCGAAACGCTCGCGCAGTGCGAGGAGGAGCGGTGATGGGCCGCCACGGCAACTCGGCCGGGTGGTCGCGGCGGGCCGCCCGGCGAGCCCGCAAGCTGCGCCAGCAGGTCGGGGTGTGGCTCTGCCGGACCGGGTTCCACTCACTGCGCCCGGTGCCCGGCGCCACAGTCGACGACAACTTCTGTCACGAAGAGCAGTGCCGCCGGTGCGGCAAGATCTACAAGATCCCCTACGCCGGCGTCTGAGAAGCCAGAAGCCGGCGACGGGGACCAAGCGAGACAAGCCGGATCCGTAGTCTTCACCGACGGATCCGTGTTACAGGTTGAGTTGGCCTCCTCGCAGGCCCACTCAAGACAAGGAGCAGAGCACAGGGATGACGACCGATCAGGGCTTCCCCGCCGACCGCGAGCTCATCGAGAGCTACTACGACGACCGATCCACCCCGAACGAGAAGGACCTTCTCCACCAGCGGGACGTGCTCGCCGCCCGCAACCCCGAGACCCCCGAATGGGTGCTCCGCAAGGTCATGGAGAACGCATCTTGGGAGGTCCTGGGAGGGTTGGCCGCCAACCGGGCCTGTCCCCACGATCTGTTCCCCGAGATCCTCGAGCGGTGCGACAGCTTCGGCACGTCGGCGGCTGGCCGGGAGGCGGCGAACGTAGTGCGCCGCAGCCTGGCTGCTAACCCGTTCGCCTCCACTGAGGTCATCGACGGCCTGCTCGGCGCCGCTGACCAGGAGACCAGGCGGTCCGCGGCTGCCAACCCGAAGGCATCGGAGGGCGGGCTGGCGACGGTCCAGAAGGACGACGCCGACGATGTTCGCTTGGCGGCGACCGCCAACCTGAGCGGCCCGCCGCCCAATGGCGCCGTCCTGGGTGATCGCGACCCTCGGGTCCGCGAGGCGGCCGCCCACCGCCGCGACGCCTGCGAGACCCTCCCCGGCTTCGCCCGCGACCCCGACGCGTCGGTGCGCCAAGCCGCCGCCGCCAACCTCAACACGCCGCCTGAGACCCTGACGGACCTCGCGGGCGACCCCGAGGTCTCGGTACGCCAAGCCGTCGCCACCAACCCCAACACGCCGCCTGAGACCCTGACCATCCTCGCCGCCAACCCCGACAAGGGCGTGCAGGCGGCGGCGGCGGCGAACCCGAACTGTCCGAAAGCGGGCGAGGCGGCGAAGGGGCTCATGGCCGATTGAGGCTCGAGGTGAGGACGCCCCTGCTCGCGACGCCCGTCGCGGGCGCAGCCACCTGACGGAGGACATGCTGATGACCGAACTGGACACGACCGAGCGCCGGGCGACCAGCCGGCCACGGCGCGGCCCGGACCGCACCCGGCCCCTGTGGGGGCCGCGACTGGTAGTTGCAGCGACGATCGTGACGATCGCATCGGCCTTGCCCCCCGGCTCCGCCCGTAGGAGGACGACGCGATGACCGAACCGAAGGCGTTGGGGTCCTATGTGGCCAAGCACTGCCCCGTGCGGGCCCAGTTCGACAACCACCCCGACACCCGTGACCTGCCCCGGCCCGAACCCGACCCGGTTCAACAGCTCATCATCGACGAGGGCAACGAGTTCGAACGCCACGTCGAGGACGAGCTGAGGCGCAGCCTGCCCGACGACGACCTGTGCTTCGCCGATGACGACATCGCCACCACCACAAAGGCGATCAAGGACCGGGTGCCGGTCATCGTGGGGGCGCAGCTGCCGACCGTGGACCGCCGGTCGGGCAAGCCGGACCTGTTGCTGGCGCACCCCGACGGTGGTTACGTGCCCGCCGACATCAAGCACCACAAGACCCAGGCCGCCGCCGACAAGAAGAACCCGAACCCGGCCATCGTCAGCCCCCTCGACGACCCCTGGGACAGGTCCGAACCCCCCGGGGTGGCGCTGCGCAAGCACGCCGGGGACGCGTTCCAGCTGGCGCACTACTGGAACATGCTCGTTGCCCTCGGCTGGGCGCCTCCCGACGACGTGGCGGCGGTGGGCGCCATCGTGGGCAAGGAACGGGAGTTCACCTGGTACGAGCTGACCGCCGAGATCTGGAAGACCCGCTCGACCTCACAGCGGGCCGACCCCGACGACCCGAACAGCCCCCGCAAATCGACCAGTGTGATGCGCTCCACCCTGGAGCGGTACCGCCACGAGTTCGAGTTCCGGGCCAAGGTGATCGACACCGCCACCGCCGCCGACCCCGGCGACCCCTGGATGCTCGAGCCGGTCAAGATCGGCGAGTGCGCCACCTGCCCCTGGTGGACCGTGAAATGCAAAGACCACCTCGACCACGGCGGCGACGCCGGCGACCACATCAGTCTGCTGCCCCAC
>CAYTJS010000404.1:0-2875 GCA_964438115.1 uncultured Iamiaceae bacterium | reverse complement strand
ATGCGACACACGGTTTAGGAAACCGCTGCTCTATCCCCTGAGCTACGAGGGCCGGGGACTGTGACGATCGCGGCGCCAAACGCGGTGAATAGCCTCGCTCGGCGGTCGACTCAGTCCGCGCGCCATGAAGGTACCCGTGAGCGGCGTTGACCCGTGTCGTGCCGTCGAGCAGTTGACTCTCGTGCCAGTTCCCCTACCCCACACCTGCCATCCCTCACGGGGTATCGGTCGACCGTGACCATTGACGGGTCGAATCTTCGTGGCGGCCGGGTCTTGGCTGGCGTGGCCGGCTATCCGGTGCCCAACCGCCAGCCGGGTTCTCCCGGGGTCACGGCGACGGGGTATCCCATGGGGTCGTGAAGCTGTTGTTCGCCGGCGACTGGCACGGTGACGAGGACTGGGCCGACGAGGTCATCGCGATCGCGGTGGCCCAGGGCGTCGACTGGGTGGTGCAGCTCGGTGACTTTGGGTTCGGGTTCTACCGGCTCGGTGATGACCCGAACGAGCCCGGTGACTGGGCGCCGCGCTGCCCGTTCGCCCGTCACGTCTCCGCCGTCGCCGTCGACGCTGGCGTGCCGGTCGTCTTCGTCGACGGCAACCACGACAACCACGTGCTGCTGGGCCGACTGACCGAGTCCCGCGATCCGGCCGGCGCCGAGGGCTTCGTACCCGTCGAGGACCACCTCTTCTGGGCGCCGAGAGGTCACCGCTGGGAGTGGGACGGCCTGCGGTTCGGGGCCCTCGGTGGCGGGTACAGCGTCGATCGCCGCTGGCGGACCGCGGGCCTCGACTTCTGGCCCGACGAGGTCACCACCGCCAGGGACGTCAAGCGCCTCGGCCGGGATCCGCTCGATGTGCTTGTGGCCCATGACGGCCCGGCCATCCCCGAGAGCTTCGAGCCGCTGCCGAACCCGTCCCAGCGCAAGGCCGACGAGGCGAGCCGAGCCCAGGTCGCGGCAGCGGTCGCCGCGACCCGTCCAGGCCTGGTCGTGCACGGTCACTGGCACCACCGCTACAGCGTCGAGCGCGACGGCGGCCGGGTCGAGGGCGTGGCCTCCAACCTCGAGGGCGACGAACGCTCCCTGTTCGTCCTGGACCTCGCCACGTTCAACATCGGGTGACAGAAAGGCGGTGCCTCAGTGGGCGCCCTTGATGGAGTAGCCGACTTGGGCCAGTCGCTCGCCGAGCAGCGCTTCGGCGATCTTGGCGTCCTCATGGGTGTAGAGGAGCGGCTCGGCCGCATAGGGGTCCGGGCGGAGGCGAAGGCCATGATCGGCGACCACCGTGGAGAAGAGCCGATGGCCCTTCTTGGTCCTGGTGCGGGTCAGGTGTTGATGGAACCGCTCCTCGGGGGTGCGGCTCGTCTCGCCGACGTCGACCCACGGGAATTCCGGGTTCGCCCCCCGTGGCCCGACGTCGTCGTCGAGCTCAACGACGAAGACCTGGTGGCGTCGATCACCGCTCATGGGTCTGGGGTCTAGCTGCTGGTCGTCTTGCCCGATCGGCGCGCCGCTGGCGGTGCCGGTCTCGACCGGGCTGACACGGGCACGGACCTGGACAGCGGCGAACCCATCTCGCTCTCCAAGGCCAACCAGCGATCCCAGTACCAGCGGGTTGTCTACCGGCCCCACGAGGGCCGAGGGCCAGAGCCCGATATTCAATCGACCAAAGTCGTACGACTTTCTGTACGCTTTGAGCATGCCGTCGATCGGCCACGGCCAGGTGCTGGCAACGACAGAGGCCCGGGATCGGCTGTCCGAGATCCTCCGGGAGTTCGAGCGTCACGGGGCATCGGCCGAGCCGGTGACCTTCGGGAGCCATCGTCGCCCCCAAGGCGTGATCCTGTCGTGGTCCCTCTGGCTGGAGCTCTTGCCGGCCATCGAGGACCACCTTGATGCCATCGAAGCGTCGGAACGACTCGCGGAAGCCGGCGAGCGCCGGTTGTGCTTCGACGAGGTCGCTCGGGCGTTGGGGCGGGATCCCGCTCGCTTCGGCTGAGCGCCGTGGCCGAGCCTCTCCACCGGTTGCTTCTGCCCCAGGTCCTTCCGGATCTCCAGGCGCTCGGCCATGAGGATGACGCCCTCGTCGATGCTGCGATGCAGGCCATCATCGATCTCGCCGAGCGGCGGAAGATCGGAAAGGCACTCGGCGAGCGGCACGTCTCCGGCGATCTCGTCGGGACTCGAAGACTCAAGTTCGATCTCGCCGGTCAGCGGCCTGAGCGCTTCCGAGTCGTCTACCGACTGCTCCCCGATGAATCGGCTGCCGACACGGTCGAGGTCATCTCGGTGGGCCGACGTGGAGGTCACGCGGTCTATCTGGCGGCGGTGGCCCGATTGGACGAGCTCGACGAGTAGATCGTCACGCCGCTGTCGGTGCCTCAGCGCCGCGCCTCGGAATCGAGACACCCGCGCTCCGAGCCGTCCCCGCGGTCCCAGTCCCAGGTCGTTGTCTACGGGCCCAACGGGGGCCGAGAACCAGGGCCGTCGATCCCGTGAATAAGCGGTCAGCGGTGGCGGTGCAGGTCCACCCCGGGTAGGCCCTCGAATCCGGATGGATCTGCGCTGAGGACGACTCGGCCTGCCGACTTGGCGGTGGCGGCGATGATGAGGTCGTGGGCGCCTCGCGGTCGTCCCGTCCGTCGGGTGTCGGCGAGGAGCTCGGCGTGGACGAGCGCTGTGTCGATGCCGTAAGGGAGCACGGGCACGACCTCGATGATCGCTTGGACGAAGTCGGCCCGGCGTTGTCGGTGCCGGCGGGAGGCCAGCTCGACGCCGACCTGGAGCTCGGCGACGGTCACCGCGGCCACGGCGACGTCGTCGTCATCGCCGACCCAAGCGTCGAGCTCGTGGTCGTCTCGTTCGATGTCGATGAG
>CAYTJS010000403.1:0-2911 GCA_964438115.1 uncultured Iamiaceae bacterium | reverse complement strand
CGAGCCGGGGGCGCAGCCCCCGGGCAGCTACGGCAGGGGGCCGAGGGCGGGGAGGACCATCTCCATGACCAGGCCCTTGGCGTCGTGGCGGCGCTCGCCCAGCCGGCGCACCTTGCCCGCCAGCAGGGCCTTGGCCGTGACGGCGCAGACGGCGGCGTCGAGCACGTCGTCGGCCCCCGCGCCCCGGGGTGGGCGGGCGACCAGGGCGTCGATCCCGTCCACATGGCGGCGGAGCACCGCCAGGCGCTCCTCGCGTCCCGCCGCCGTCTTCTTGGTGTGGGTCATCGGCGTGCCCCGCAGCCCGGCGAAGGCCAGCTCGGGGTGGCACTCGAAGATGCGCCCCTGGCGGGTGGGGTCGAGGGCCCGGTCGACCTCGGCGATGCGGGGAACCAGGTGCCAGGACTGCTTCGACAGGCCCTTGCCGGTGGCCGCCCGGGTCCGGTCCTGGGCCGCCTCGTAGGAGCGGGCGCCGAGCACCGGACGCACCGGCGCCGGGAAGACCGACGACCGGCGCTCACCCAGCAGGGTGCGGGCCTCGACGTCGCAGCGCCGGGGCGGGCCGTCGCTCAGCCCGATCGGGATGTCCACGCCGATGGCGCCGACCTGACCCTTGGCCCGGCGGGCCGCCAGTGGGGCGAAGCGCTCGACCACCTCGACGGTGGCGGGACCCTCGACCGGCAGGGTCACCACGCACCAGCCGCCGGCGCAGGCGTCGGCGCCGGCCACGGGCTGGGGCAGGCCGAAGAGGTCGAGGCAGTGCTCGAGGCCCTCGATGCGGATGTCGCGCCGCCGCCGCTCCTCCCACTGGGCCCGGCCCATGCGGAACGCCCGCATCGAGGTCGGCTGCCCCCGCCGGAGGTCGATCTCGACGCCGTTGGGCTCGTAGCCCAGCCGGGTGGTCACGCCGATCGACGCCGGGTTGTCGTCCCAGGCGTAGGTGAGGGCCCACTCGGCGCCGAGGCCGGCGAAGGCCAGGTGGAGGATGGCGGCCCGCATCTCCTTGCCGATCCCCTGGCCCTGGTGGGCCAGGCCCAGCCACGAGCCGCTCTCGGCGGTGCGGGTCAGGGCGAAGTTCTTGGCGAACAGATCCTGCACACCGACGATGTGCGGCTCGGGCTCGAGCAGCCACACCGCCATGCCCAGGCCCCAGTCGTCGGGCTTCCAGCCCGCCCGCTGGCCCCAGGCCCACTGCAGCGCCCCCCGCTCGAGGTCGGGTGAGGGCTGGTCGGTCCACGGGTTGGAAAAGGGCATGTCGGCGGGGTCGTGGACCCCGCGGCGCACCAGGTCGACGATCGCCAGCAGGTCGTCGTCGGTGGGCGGCCGCAACTCGATCCGGGGCGTGCGCACCCGCAGGTCGAACAGGGGCCAGTACGGGTGCGCCACCGGGCCAGTCTCGCGGAGCCGACCCCCGCCCGACGGCCATATCCCCGACGGGTCAGGGTTCGAGGCGGACGTGGGGGGCGCCGTCGGTGACCGTGAGGGTGGCCGGGATGCCCAGCAGGAGGGCGGCGTCCTGGCCCAGCCCGCGGGCGGCGACCTCGACCACCTCGCTCTTGTGGTCGCCGGCCAGGATCGTCAACTCGAGGTGGATGACGCCGTCGTCGTCCTCGTCGGCGTCCACCACGATGGCGTCGTAGGTCCCGTCGGGAAGCACCGCCCGGAGTTCTACCGTGCGCGCATGAGCGAGACCGAGCACCCGACCGTCCGCTACGAGACCGACGGCCGCGTCGCCGTGGTCACCATCGACCGGCCCGCGGTGCGCAACGCCGTCGACGGACCCACCGCCGCCGGCCTGGCCGCCGCCTTCCGGCGCTTCGACGCCGACGACGACCTGGCCGTGGCCGTCCTCACCGGCGCCGGGGGCACCTTCTGTGCCGGGGCCGACCTGAAGGCCGTGGCCGACGGGCGGGGCAACCGGGTCACCACCGACGGCGACGGCCCGATGGGCCCGACCCGGCTGACCCTGACCAAGCCGGTGGTCGCCGCCATCGAGGGTCACGCCGTCGCCGGTGGCCTCGAGCTGGCGGTGTGGTGCGACCTGCGGGTGGCGGCGACCGACGCCGTCCTGGGCGTCTACTGCCGGCGCTGGGGCGTGCCCCTGGTCGACGGCGGCACGGTGCGCCTCCCCCGCCTGGTGGGCCACGGCCGGGCCATGGACCTGATCCTCACCGGCCGGGGCGTGGCCGGCGAGGAAGCCCTGCGCATGGGCCTGGTCGATCGGCTGGCGCAGCCGGGCTCGGCGCTCACGGCGGCGTTGGCCCTGGCCGGCGAGATCGCCGGCTTCCCCCAGCGCTGCGTCCGCTCCGACCGGGCGTCGGCCCTCGAGGCCTGGGACCTGCCCCTCGACGAAGCCCTCCGACGAGAGACCGAGCTGGGCTGGGCCACCATCACCTCGGGCGAGACCCGGGAGGGCGCCGCCCGCTTCGCCGCCGGCGAGGGCCGCCACGGCCGGTTCACCTGACCACCGCACCGGGACCACCTCGTACCTTGTGCACCAGCCCGCCACTTCTGGCGGGGTGACGCGCAAGGCAGGGGTGGTGGACGGGGCGACGCCGGTCAGCGGGTACTGCGCCGAGGGGTTGGAGGCCGTGCGGGCGGCCTTCGTCGCCAACTTCGCCGAGCGCGGCGAGCACGGCGCCGCCGTCTGCGTGCTGGTGGACGGCGAGGTCGTGGTCGATCTCGTGGGGGGATGGGCCGACGAGACCGGCACCCGCCCGTGGAACCCGGACACCCTCGTCAACGTCTACTCCGCCAGCAAGGGCGTCCTGGCCACCCTCGCCCTGCGGGAGATCGACGCCGGCCACCTCGACCTCGACCAGAGGGTGAGGGATCTCTGGCCCGAGTTCGCGGTGGGGAGCAAGGAGGGCGCCACCGTCCGCCACGCCCTGAGCCACCGGGCCGCCGTGCCCGC
>CAYTJS010000402.1:0-2925 GCA_964438115.1 uncultured Iamiaceae bacterium | reverse complement strand
GGACGCATCGCCAGGTGATCGGTCTGATCGACGCGCTGTTATCCTCCGGGGTCCCTTCCGGGGTAGCTCAGCTGGCAGAGCACGCGGCTGTTAACCGCGGTGTCGTGGGTTCGAGCCCCACCCCCGGAGCCACCGCCTCGGGCGCGTCCTCCGTCCCGCACTAGCCTCGGCCTCCCGCGAACGAGGAGCCGATGTCATGTCGATGCTGGGTGAGATCCCCAAGGCCGTGATGCGCACCGAGGCCGAGTGCCCGATGGTCGACGCCGGGGACGGCGTCGAGCTGCAGCTGCTGCAGGTGGACATCGAGCTGGGCCTGTGGGTCATCCGCAACCGGTTCGCCCCGGGCGTGCGGGTGCCGACCCACAAGCACACCGGTCAGGTCTTCGCCTTCACCGAGCGGGGCGCCTGGTGCTACGAGGAGTACCCCGAGCTGATGACGGCCGGGTCCTACCTGTTCGAGCCCGCCGGGTCGATCCACAGCCTCAAGGTCCCCGACGACAACACCGAGCCCACCGAGGTCTGGTTCGCCATCTACGGGGCCAACCTCAACCTCGACGCCGACGGCAACGTCGAGTCCGTGTGGGACGCCGAGTTCATCTACAACGGCTACGTCGCCCTCTGCGAGGCCTACGGCCACGGCAAGCCCGACGTCATCGGCGCGCCGTAGGCCGTCGTGCGGGCCGTCGTCACCACCGACCCCGGCGGCCCCCTGACCGTCGCCGACGTCGACGACCCCACGCCGGGCCCCGGCGAGGTCGTCCTCGCCGTCGAGGCCTGCGGCATCTGCGGCTCCGACCTGCACCTCGTCGACGTCTGGCCGATCCCCGGCCAGGTGCTCGGCCACGAGCTGTCGGGACGGGTCGTGGCCCTGGGCGAGGGGGTGGACGGCGTCGCCGAGGGCGATGCCGTGGTCGGCCTGTCCCTGGCCACCTGCGGCGTCTGTGACGCCTGCCGTTCGGGTCGGCCCCGCAAGTGCGTGACCGCCCGCATGGTCGGCATCGACACACCGGGCGCCTACGCCGAGTACACGACCCTGCCCGCCCACGACGCAGTCGCCTTCCCCGAGGGCGTCGACCTGGCCCTGGGCGCCCTGGTCGAGCCGCTGGCCATCGCCCGCCACGCCGTCGGCCGGGGTGGCCTCCGCCCGGGCGAGACCTCGCTCGTGGTGGGAGCCGGCCCCATCGGCCTGGCCTGCCTCCTGTGGCTGCGGCGGCTCGGCGCCGGCCCGGTGGTGCTGAGCGACCCCGACCCCCGTCGGCGGGCCACCGCCGCCGAGTTGGGCGCCGACCTGGTGGTCGATCCCACCGCAGGCGACCTGGCCACACAGGTGGCCGACGCCGGCCTGGGCGCTGTGCCCCTGGTGCTCGAGTGCGTCGGCCTTCCCGGGCTCGTCGCCCAGGCCTCCGCTGCCGCCGCGGTCGACGGTCGGGTGGTCGTGGTCGGCGTCTGCATGGGCGAGGACCGCTACGACCCGCTGGCCCCACTGGGCAAGGAGCTCGACTGGCGGTTCAGCTTCTACTACTGCCGGGCCGACATCGACGCGTCCATCGGGGCCGTCACCGACCCCGCCTTCGGGGCGGCCGACCTGGTCACCGGCCTGGTCGGGATCGAGGCCACCCCAGACCGTTTCGCCGCTCTCAAGGCGGGCGGTACCGACGACGTCAAGGTGCTCATCCGGCCCTGACGCCGGATCTGACAGACTCCCCGCATGCTCATCTTCGCCATCCTGGGTTTCGGCATCATCGTCGGCTTCATCGCCGGCTGGATCACCGGCACCGAGAGCTGGGGCAAGCGCATCGGCTACGGCCTGCTCGGCTCCTTCGTCGGTGGCCTGCTCGCCAGCCTCCTCGCCGGTGACGGCCTCTCCCTGCGTCCCAGTGGCATCATCGGCTCGATCATCGGTGCCGTCGTCCTGATGCTGATCGACCGGGCGATGAGCAGCCGCAGGAAGAAGTAGCGATCAGCGGGTGCCCAGCCAGAGCGTGTAGCGGCAGAGGGGCAGGTAGCCCAGCGAGCGGTACACACCGTTGCCGTCGTCGCTGGAGATCAGCATCGCCGGCTGCTCGGGCCGGGCCGTCGACGCCGCCAGCGTGAGGGCGGCCCCGACCCCGCGACCGCGGGCCTCGGGCCGGGTCGACACCAGCTCCACCGTGGTGACCGCCGGGCCCACGTAGGCGGCGGCGGTGGCGACCGCGTCGCCGTCGAGGTAGCCGACCAGGAACCGCCAGTCGGTGTCGAGGGCGGCCGGGTCCAGGAACGCGCCCCGCACCCAGGGCTGCATCTCGGGGGCCGGATAGGCCTCGACGAGCGTCCGCTCGAAGTCGGCCAGCGTGTCGTTGTCGTCGGCCGGCACGATCTCGAGGCCGGCGGCGGCTCGTTCGGCGGTGCCGGGCGGGCGGAACATCAGCGGCGGGTGGCCGACCGGCGCCAGACCCGTCGGCCGCCAGTCGCCGGTCCGCCAAGGCGAGAACACGAGGTAGGGCCCCCCGGCTCGCTCGCCGAAGAACGAGCGGATGCGCTCGACGGCGGCCGGGCCCTCGTCGTCGGCCAGGGGTCGGCCCACCACGACGAGGTTGCCGAACGGCGTGCCGACCGCGAGGTCGCACAGGTGGAGCCCGAGGCCGTCGTCGACCTCGACGACACCGCCACCGGCCCGCACGAGGGCCTGGAACGCCAGCGCCTCCGTGCGGGCGAAGTCGAGCAGGAGGTTGTCCCCGTCCGGTGTCGTGGCCCGACACCCGTCGTCGAGGTCCTCACCGTGCCCCGCGGCCAGGTCGCTCATGGTCCACCCCCGTCGGACGACCGACGCCAGTATCGCGCCACCGGGGCCGGGCGGCTAGAACACATCCGGGCCCGTAGCTCAATGGTCAGAGCAGGCGACTCATAATCGCTCGGTCGCGGGTTCGATTCCCGCCGGGCCCACTG
>CAYTJS010000401.1:0-2942 GCA_964438115.1 uncultured Iamiaceae bacterium | reverse complement strand
GCCCGCCAGGAGCGTCAGGGTGGCCAGGCGGTCGAGGGCGGCCTCGGGGCCGTTGGCGTGGCAGGTGGAGAGGCAGCCGGCGTGGCCGGTGTTCATGGCCTGCACCAGGTCGAGCGCCTCGGCGCCCCGGACCTCGCCGACCACGATCCGGTCGGGGCGCATGCGCAGGGCGTTGCGCACGAGATCGCGGACCGTGGCCGCCCCCACCGCCTCGGCGTTGGCGGGGCGGGCCTCGAGGGCGACCACGTGGCCACCCGCCGGGGCCAGCTCGGCCACGTCCTCGACGGTCACGATCCGTTCACCGTCCGGGACGTGGGCGGTGAGGGCGTTGAGCAGGGTCGTCTTGCCCGCACCCGAGCCGCCGGCGACCACCACGTTGGCCCGCTGGCGGACGGCGGTGACCAGCACGTCGGCCACGCCGGGGGGACAGACCTCCTCCAGGAGCACCCGGCGGGCCACGAAACGGCGGATGGTGACATACGGGCCCCGGACCGCCAGGGGCGGGAGGGCCAGGTTCACCCGGGAGCCGTCGGGCAGCCGAGCGTCGACCAGCGGGCTGGTCCGGTCGGCCCGCAGGCCGAGGGGACCCACGATGCGCTCGACCAGGAGGTCGATGGCATCCCGGTCGAGGGTGACGCCGGTGCGGTGCAGGGTCCCGTGGCGTTCGACGTGGACCGGGCCGGGGCCGTTCACCATGACCTCGGTGACCGTCGGGTCGGCGAGGAGGGGGGCCAGGGGCCCCAGGCCCGCCAGCCGGGCGACCACCCGACCCTCGACCTCCCGTCGCTCGGGCCCGGTCAACAGCGGCGCCTCGCGGGCCAGGGCCCGACCGACGTCGGCGGCGGCGTCCTCGGCGCCGCGGAGGC
Source organism: uncultured Iamiaceae bacterium (assembly GCA_964438115.1). Classification (GTDB taxonomy): domain Bacteria; phylum Actinomycetota; class Acidimicrobiia; order Acidimicrobiales; family DATDAH01; genus DATDAH01. The sequence continues at coordinate 2,076 of CAYTJS010000401.1, read as the reverse complement.
CGTCGAGGAGCCGACGGTGGACCCGGTCCTCGACGGCCGGCGGTTCAGGCGGCACGACGCAGCGACCGCTCGAGGCCCCGGGGCAGCCGCGAGGCCAGCAGGCCGGCGTCGACCGCCCGGGCCACGGCCGGGTCGAGGGGGATCTCGGCCCGCACCGGCGCCCCCACCACCGCCTCGACGTCGGTGCGGTCCAGGGCCCGGCCCGGCTCGGCGACGAGGATCACCTCCGAGGGGCGCAGCGGCGGGCTGGAGGCCCGGCGCAGGGCGAGGTAGCAGGGCCGGGTGACGAGGATCGACCGGTTGGCCCGGGCCGCGGCCACCGCCGCCGGATCCTCGCCGGGGCCGACCACCCCGCAGTCCACGACGGCCAGCCGGGCGTCGTCGAGGGCGGCGAGCAGGGCCTCGACCCGGTCCGATGGTCCCATCGACCCGCCGCCCCGGGGGAGGAGGGCCAGACCGGGGCCGACCGGCCGCTCGATGCGGCCGAGGCCGTCGGCGGGCACGTCGTCGCCGGCGGCCAACCAGTCGGCGAGGCCGGGGCCGTCGGGCTCGGGCAGGCCGAGGGCGGCGGGGAGGTCGCCGGCCAGGTCGACGAGCAGCACGTCGTGGCCGGATCGGGCGAGGGTGAGGCCGAGGGCGGCGGTGACCACGGTGGTCCCCTGGCCGCCCTTCAGGGCCCAGCAGCTCCAGAGCACGGGACATCCCCCAGGAAGGTGACGGATTCGTCGGGCGGGGGAAGCGCCGGGGCGAGGACGACCTCGCGAGGGTGACCGGGACCGACCGTAGGGGCGGCCCCGGTCACCGTCAACCGGTCAGAGGGAGGCGAGGGTCTCCCGGGCCAGGGCCACGTCGCTCAGGTCGAAGCCGGGGTTGAGGTCCAGGGCCTGCTCCAGCAGGTCCCGGGCCTCGTCGTCGTCGCCGGTCGCCGCCTCGATCATCCCGGCGTGGAACAGGAGCGGGGCGTCGACGGTGCCCAGCGATCGGGCCCGGGCCATCGTGGCCCGGGCCTCCTCGACGTCGCCGTTGAGGTACTGGGCCCAGGCCAGCAGGTCGAGGCCGCCGACGTCGGCCCGGGTGGCGATGTCCTCCTCCATCAGGCGGAGGAACGTGGCCGGTTCGAGGTCGGCGAAGAAGCCGGCGAGGTGCCGGCGCTCGGCCGGGTAGGCACCGATCTGCTCCCGGGCGGCGGCCAGTCCGATCCGCTCCTGCTCGTCGGCGGCGGCCTCACGGCCCTGGGCCCGGTACACCTCGGCCAGCAGGCCGTTCAGGTCGGGGATCGGGCCGTCGGCCAGCAGTCCCTCGTAGACGGCGGCGGCCTCGTCCAGGTCGCCCCGGGCCACGAGGACCCGACCGAGGAGCTCGAGCGACGGGCCGTGCTCGGGCTCGATCAGGAGGGCGGAGCGAAGGGTCGACTCGGCGGCCTCCAGCTCGCCGCCCTGGTACTGGAAGAAGGCGACCTGGAACCACAGGCCGGCCGCCTCGGCGGGGCGCAGGCCGACCGAGGCGGCCTGCCGGAGCATGGCCGCGGCGTGGTCCACCGCCGCCGCCGGGTCGCCGGTGAGGGCGGCCACGCGGGCCTGGCGGGACAACGTGGCCACGTCGTCGGGGTGGGTCTCGGCCAGCTCGTCGAGCAGGGACCGAGCCCGGTCGTAGCGACCGAGGTCGAGGTTCACGTCGACCAGGGCGTACCTCAGCGAGACGTCGTCGGGCCGGACCCGGGCCACGTCGGCGAGCAGGGCGCGTGCCTCGGCGAACTCGTGCTGGGCCGACAGGGCGCCGGCCAGTGTGGTGACGGCGCCGACGTCGGTCGGCGCGGCGAGGACCGCCCGGCGGAGCTCGGCCTCGGCCTCGGGGTAGAGGTCCAGGTCACCGGTCTCCCGGGCCAGGCCGAGGAGGCTGGCCCCGAGCTGCACCCGGCTGAGGTTGTCGGTCGGGTCGGCGACGACCCGGTCGCGCCAGACGTCCACGACCTCGTCGAGGGGGTCGTAGCCGTAGCCGGCGGCCCGCATGGCCACCGGGTCGGGCAGGGCGACGCTCGTGTCGCCGGCCCCGGCACCGGGGCGGAGCAGGGCGGCG
>CAYTJS010000400.1:0-2958 GCA_964438115.1 uncultured Iamiaceae bacterium | reverse complement strand
GGGGTCGGCGCCAGGCCGGCCGGCGGTGCTCCCATCCCCGCGGGGGCCATGGCCATGGCGGCGGCCACGGCCGGCACCGGCTCGGCGGGGACGGCGACCGGTGCGTCGGTGACCACGTCGGCGGGGGCGGCGACCTCGGTGGCGGCCTCGGCCGACGGGACGTCCTCGGTGGCCGGACGGCCCTTGGCCCGCCGACGGTGCACCAACAGGACCACCGAGACCACGACCCAGGCCCAGAACAGGATGGCGATGACGGGCGGCATGGTCTTCTTGTCGGCACGACGAGCGTCTAGCGTGAGCGCCCGATGAGGGGGACCCTGGCACGTTCGTTCACCGCGTTCGCCCTGCTGGCCACGCTCGTGGTGGCTGGCGCCGTCGGTGAGGTGGCCACGGCACCGCCCGCCGGGGCGGCGTCCCCCACGCCCACGGCGGCCCGCACCGGGGTCCCGGCCAACATCTGGGCGCTGGGGGACTCCATCACCACGGCCACCGGCACCGACAACCTGGGGGCCGAGGTCAAGGCCAACTCCTGGGTGACGGGATCGAACTCGACGGTGAACTCGATGCGGGCCCGCCTCGGCATCGCCACCACCAACGCCGGGAACCTGGCCGCCAACGGCAAGCGCATGGGCGACCTGGAGAACCAGGCCACCGCCCTGCCGACCAACGCCCAGTACGTGGTGATCGAGCTGGGCGGCAACGACCTGTGCCGGCCCAGCGTGGGCGAGATGACCTCGGTGGCCGACTACCGGGCCCGGTTCCGTGCCGGTCTGGCCGCGGTGGCGGCCCGGGCGCCCAACGCCCTGATCTTCGTCGCCAGCATCCCCGACATCTACAACCTCTGGTACATCCGAGGGGCGCCGTCGTCGGTCAACCCGCACGTGGCCGACCAGACCGGCCAGGCGGGCCAGGCCCGCCTCTATTGGGGGACACTCGGGGTGATCCCGTGCCAGTCGCTGCTGGACGATCCCGAGGGTACGTCGGCGGCGACGGTCAACCGACGCCTCCAGGTCCGTCAGCGCAACCTCGACTTCAACCAGGTGCTCAGGGAGGAGTGCGGCGCGGTGCTGCGCTGCCGCTACGACGGCGACCTGCTGTTCAACCGCTCGTCGAACCGCACCACCCCGCCCAACGGCCCGGTGGCCCCCCGGGCGCAGTGGTGGTTCGAGGACGACGACATCAGCCACAACACCGGGACCTTCGCCTGGGCCTGCCCGGCGCCCGGGGTCCTGTCGGGCGGGACCATCTGCGGCGACCACTTCCACCCGTCACTGCGGGGCCAGGGCAAGCTGGCCGCCGCCGGCCACGAGGCGTCGTTCCAGTTCCAGACCGACACCACGGCGCCGACCCGGACCATCACCCTCGACCGGCCCGCTGACGGCGACGGCGTGTACGCCGGTCCGGTCGGGGTCACCTTCGGGGGCGACGACGGCGCCGGGCTCCGGGGCCAGGAGGTCCGGGTCCACCAACCCAACGGGTCGGTCGGGGCCTGGCAGCAGCACCTGGGCGTGGCCCCGCCGCTCACCGTCAGCGCCACGGGGACCACCTACGTCGAGGTTCGCTCGCTCGACGTCAACGGCAACCTGTCGGCCAGCCTCCTCCAGCCGGTGACCATCGCCCCCGACCAGTTCGGCGACGTGGTCGGCACCGTGTCAGGCCCGGGCGGGCCCGTGGCCGGCGCCGAGGTGCGCCTCCACGCCGCCGGGGCCCAGGGGGTGGTGGCCACCGACACCACCGACGGCAGCGGGGCCTACGCCTTCACCGACCTCCTGGCCAGTGGCGACGTGAAGATCGAGGTGGTGGACCCCAGCGGTGTCCATCAGGGCGCCTGGGCCGGTGGGGCCGACCACGCCACGGCGACGGTGGTCGACGTCCCCGGCGGGGGCACCGTCACGGTCGACGTGGCCCTGGCCCTCACCCCGGGCACCCTGGCCGGGACCGTCACCGATGCCGCCGGGCCGGTCGAGGGCGTCGAGGTCACCGTCCACGCCGCCGGGGCCGAGGGCGTCGTGGCCCAGGCCGTCACCGGCGCCGACGGGACCTACACGGTCGACCTCGTCCCGGGTGACTACCGGGTCCGCTTCGTCGACCCCACCGGGGTGCACGCGGGGGAGTGGCACGCCGACGCCACCAACCACGCCACGGCGACCACGGCGACGGTCACCCGGACGACCACCACGACCGTGGACGCCGAGCTGGCCGTCATCCCCGGCGGGGTGACGGGGACGGTGACCGGTCCCGACGGGCCCGTGGTCGGCGTGACGGTGACCGTCGACGGCGCCGCCCCGACGGCCACCGATGACGCCGGGGCCTACACCGTGACCGGGCTGGCGCCCGGTGACCACACCGTGTCCGTGGCCGGGGTCGCCTGCGCCACGACCGGCGCCCAGGTCGGGGTGGCGGTCCCCACCGGCGGGGGGACGGCCGTGGCCGACGTGACCGTGACCGCCGTGACGCCGGCGGCCAACGGCTTCCCCGACGTGGCCGACGCCTTGGACCCGGCCGTCGACTGGCTGGTCGACCCCTGCCACCAGCCCCTGCGCCTGGCCGGCTTCGGCGACGGGACCTTCCGGCCCACCGCCGTCCTGACCCGGGGTCAGGCCGTGCTGTCGCTGTGGCACATCGCCGGCCGACCGGCGGTGTCCACGCCCCACCGTCTCCGGGGTGTCCCGGCCACCCTGGCCCCGGCGGTGCGCTGGGCGGTCGCCGCCCGCCACCTCACCGGGCGGGCCGACGGCACGTTCGGGGCCGGTGTCGCCATCACCCGTGGCGACCTGGCCCGCTTCGTGCACCGGGTGGCCGCCCCGGGCCCGACGACGACCCCTCACGGGCTGACCGATGTGCCCCGGCGCCTCGAGCAGGCCGTGCGCTGGCTGGTGGCCGAGGGCGTGGCCGCCCCCACCGGCACCCGCTTTCGCCCCACCGCCCCCGCCCGCCGCGGCCTCTACGCCACCTGGG
>CAYTJS010000399.1:0-2962 GCA_964438115.1 uncultured Iamiaceae bacterium | reverse complement strand
GAACCTGCGCACACGGCTCCGGAGGCCGATGCTCTATCCGCTGAGCTACGAGGGCTGGGGTGACGATGCTACCGGGCCGGACGGGTGCTCCCGGCGGGCGGGGCCGACCGGACGGTCAGCGGCAGACGATGTCGGGAGGGGCCTCGCCGGCGGTGCGGCCGATCGCCTCGGTGATGGGGGTGCCCTCGCTGCCGTCGGCCACGTCGACCTCGGCCTCGGGGTCGACCACGGCCTCGTTGGTCACCAGGCCGTCGGTGGCCACCCGGTCCACGGTCGGCGGGGTGTCGCCCGGCGGGCGGGGATCCTCCTGCACGGTGGTGAAGTCGAGGCCGGTGACCACCACGACGGTGCCGGGGGCCACCTCGGGGTTCTCCACCAACTCGGGCTCGGTGGTGAGGTGGCGGGCGACGAGGTCGCCGGCCATCACCTCGCCGGGGGCCACGTGGACCTGGGTCACGGCCAGGGGCAGGCCCTCGAGGGTCTCGGCCCCGGTGAACTGGAAGCCGATGGTGGCCAGGGCCTCGCCCACGGCCTCGGCCTGACCGGGCATCCCGGAGGCGTTGTCCACCTTCACCTGGACCAGGCCGGGGGTGAGGTCGTTGGTGCCGTCGGTCGTCCCGGTGGCGGGGTCGATGCCCCGGAAGCGGTCGAGCACGGCCTGGGCGTCGGGCTCGACGATGCGCAGCACGGCGGCGCCGCCGTCGGTGGTGTAGTCCTCGACCGGGAGGGTGCGGTGGATGACGGTGTCGTCGTCGATGTCTCGGAAGCGCAGGGCCAGGCCGGCGAGGTCGTCGAAGGTGAGGGCCTCGTCGATGCCGAGGCTGTCCACGCCGATGTCGAGCATCTCGTTGAAGCGCGAGGCGCTGGTCAGATCGAGGGAGACGGCCCGGCGCACGGCCTGCATGATCAGGTCCTGCTGGCGGGTGATGCGGCCCAGGTCGCCGGTGGGGTCGGTGTTCCAGCTGCCGTCCTCGACGAACTCGAGCGAACGGCTGCGGGCCAGGGCCAGGGCTTGGTCGCCGTCGAGGGTCAGGCACCCGGCACCGTTCACGACCAGGCCCGTCTGCTGGTCGCGCATGGCCGTGTCGAACCACATGGGCACGCCGTCGATGGCCTCGACCAGGCGCTGGAAGCCGGCGAAGTCGACCTCGATGTAGTGGTTGATGGGCACGCCCAGCGACTCCTCGATGGTGTCGATGAGCACCTGGCGGCCCTCGGAGTAGGCCGTGTTGATCCTGTTCTCGGTCCCGGTGCCGGCGATGGGCAGCCACAGGTCGCGGGGGATCGACAACATCTGGACCCGCTCCTCGTCGGGCTCGACCCGGGCGATGATCACCGTGTCGGAGCGCTGGCCGCCGGGCTCGGACCCGTCGAAGAAGGCATCGGCCCCGTCCTCGTTGTCGAGCACCTCGCGGGAGTCGGAGCCGACGAGCAGGAAGTTCTGGGGGTCACCGGTGGCGGCCCGGGCCAGGGTGATGTCGCCGTAACGGGGGATCTGCTCGAAGCGGTAGCGGGCGTAGCCGATGACGCCGGCGGCGGCCAGCAGGCCGAGGGTCGTGACCACGCCCAGACCGATGACGGTCCGCTGCTTCCAGTTCCGCTTCGCCGTCGGGCCGGGCGCGGGGGCCTCCCCGGAGGGGGATGGTGCGGCCGGTCGGCGTGCGGCTCGGTCGGCGCGCCGTCCGCGCCCGGGCTTCGCCATGGTGACGGCGATGGTAGTGCTCTGTAACGCGATCGCAATGTCACCCCGGCGCCGTCGGTCACGCCCGCCAGCCGGTCCACTCCTCGACGGCGACGCTGATGACCGGTCCCGGCGGCGGGGCCTCGACGTACTGCTGGTAGCGGGCGGTGAGGGCGTCACGGGCTTCGGCGAAGGCCGGACCGTCGGCCACGATCGTGGCCGTGCCCCGCAGGCGCACCCACCACAGGCGCTCCCAGTCGTCCTCGTAGTGGTCGACCAGGACGGTCACGGCCGGATGGGCGGCGATGTTGGCCAGGCGGCGCAGGCGGGTCGTCGACTTGGGCTTCTGGTCGACGATGGTGACCAGCCGCTCGTCGGGGCCGGCGGGGTCGAGCAGGGCGAAGGTGACGGGCACCACGTCGACGCCCATCCCCGGGTTGGTGGTGGCCAGTCGGGCCACCCGGGCCGACGCCACCAGCTCCCGGGCGGCCTCGGCCTCCACGTTCACGCCGCCTTGGGTTCTTTCGGAAGGCCGAGCACCCGCTCACCGACGATGTTGCGCTGGATCTGGGCGGTGCCGCCCCAGATCGTCTCGGACCGGCTGAAGAAGAAGGCCGACTGCATCACGCTGGCGGGGTACTCGGCGTTGGTGCGCCGGGCGCCGTAGCCGGGGACCGACTCCTCGGCCTCGGTGTCACCGGTGAGGATCTGGCCCGCCATCCCGGCGATGTCGACGTAGAGCTCCATCACGTCGCGGTGGTACTCCGACCAGTACATCTTGTTGGTGGCCCCCAGGGCGGCGACGCCCTTGTCCTTGCTGTCGGCGACCACCGCCGACAGCGACCGGAGGCCGTTGATCCTCATGATCTGCACCTTCGACCAGGCGTGCGCCAGGCCCTGGCGGATCCGCGGGTCCTGGGCCTTTCCGTTGGCCTGCGCCACCTCGATGATGTGCTCCAGCTCCTTCTCGAATCGCCGGTAGCCGGTGGTGGCCGAGGTGCCCCGCTCGAAGCCGAGGGTGGTCATGGCCACCTTCCAGCCGCCGTTCACGCCGCCCACGACGTTGTCCTTGGGGCAACGGGCGTCGGTGAAGAAGACCTCGTAGAACTCGGCCGAGGCGTCGATCTGCTTGATGGGGCGCACCTCGATGCCCGGCTGCTTCATCGGGCACAGGAGGTAGGAGATGCCCTTGTGCTTGGGGGCGTCGGGGTCGGTGCGGGCGAGGGCGAAGATGTAGTCGGCGAAGCCGGCCTGGGTGGTCCAGATCTTCTGGCCGTTGAT
>CAYTJS010000398.1:0-2984 GCA_964438115.1 uncultured Iamiaceae bacterium | reverse complement strand
CAGCAAGGCATTCGTGGCCTCGGTGGTGGCTGGCTTCCGGGCCCAGTACTACGGCGTGGTCGACCATGTGACCGATCGGGGGACGGGCGCGCCGCTCGTGACCGCCGGCCTGGTGGACCCCGGACGCTGCCACTGGGGGCAGCGCCGGACCAGGGTGGGGGGCCGGTGGTGGGAGGCCCCGACGGTGGCGGTCGAAGGCCTCGACGACGACGTGCGGGCGTGGATGGCCGCCCGGCTGGTCCCCAAGCTGGTCGTGGCCACCCAGACGCGGGTGCTGGAGGTGGCCGTGGACGAGGCCGGTACCTGGCTCCCCGCCGTGCCGGTGCTGTCGGTCGAGGCCGACGCCGAGCGGCTGTGGCCCCTGGCCGCCGCCCTCTCGTCGCCGGCGGTGACGGCCTGGGCCCTCGACCGGGCCACCGGCACGGCCCTGGCCACCGACGCCGTGCGGGTCACCGCCGACCTGGTCCGCTCGGCGCCCCTGCCGACCGACGAGGCGGCCTGGGCCGAGGCGACCGCCGCCTTCCGCGCCGGCGACCTCTCCGGCTTCGCCGAGGCCGCCTGCCGGGCCCACGAGGTGGCCCCCGCGCTGGCCGCCTGGTGGGTGGACCGCCTCCCGGCGGACTGACGGCGGAAGCAGGGCGGGCGGCGGCCCTTCCGCTCAGGAGTGGGGGTCGTCGCCCTCCGCCAGCTCGTCGACGGTGGTGCCCTCGGCCAGCTCGGTCCCGGACCGGTACACGGCCCGGCCCAGCATGTGGCTCCCGATGGGAGCGGTGAGGAACTGCAGGGACGCGACGAGCAGGAGCTTCACCCGGTCCCCGGGATCGTCGACCTGCAGTGCCGCCCCGAGGCACACCAGGGAGAGGCCCAGGGTCACCGTCTTGGTCGCCGCATGCATGCGGGCGAACACGTCGTCGAACCGGTGCAGGCCGATGCCGGCGATCACGAGCAGGCTCGTCCCGGCCAGGAGGAAGGCCGCGGCGGCCAGGTCGAGCGCGTTCACCGGCTCCCCCGCCGTTCGACGTAGACGGCGACCACGACCGTGGCCGTGAAGCTGACCAGGGCCAGGACCACCATGACGTCGAGGTAGGTGCCCACCCCGGTGCGAGCCGTCCACACGGCGATGCCGGCCACGATGATGACGAGCAGGCTGTCCAACCCGACCAGGCGGTCGGGCAGTGACGCCCGGGGCCGCAGCTCCCGGGCCAGCGCCAGGAGGCCGGCGACGGCGACCAGCGCCAGGGCCACGGTGGTGACGGCGCTCACCGGGCCTCCCGGGGCGGGAAGGCGGCCACCGTCAGCCGGTGCAGGGTCCGGACCTCGGCCCGCGCCGCCTCCCGGCTGTGGAGGTGCAACACGTGGACGTAGAGCACGGTGGGGGCCCGCCGGACCTCGATGGTCAGCGTCCCCGGCGTGAGGGAGACGGCGTTGGCGACGAGGGTGAGGATGCCGTCCTCCTCCTCGTCCAGGGGCACGGCGACGATCCCCTCGTTGATGCGGTTGCGGGGCGTGACCACCTCCCAGGCCAGGACGACGTTGGCCTGGACGAGCTTGACGGCGAAGTGGCCCGCCAGGCGGAGGAGGGCGAGGGGCCGCACCCGGCGGCCCCCACGGTGGCGGGGCGGGAAGAGGAGGACCAGCCCCACGGCCACGGCGAGGCCCCCGAGGACGTTGGCGGGGGTCAGGCCCTCCCACAGGAGGACCCACACCGCCGTCAGCCAGACGACCAGCACGACCCGATGACTCACGAGCCCAGCACCGCCCGCAGATAGGCCGCCGGGTCGAGCAGGTCGGCGGCGGCCCGCTCGGAGAAGTCGTACACGGGCCCGGCCGCCACGGCGATGGCCAGGCCGACCACGACGGTGGCCGCGGTGGCCGCGACCATCAGCCGGGGTGGTGGTGCCGTCGGGCCCACGCCGGGCTCGACCACGTCGGGCGTCCCCCAGAAGACGCCGCCCCAGATCTTGGTCATCGAGAAGAGGGTCAGGGCGCTGGCCACCAGGCTGATGGCGGTGACCAGCCCGGCCCCGGCGGCGAAGCCGGCCTGGACCAGCCCCAGCTTGCCGACGAAGCCCGAGAACGGTGGCAGACCGGCCAGGCTGGCGGCGGGGAGGAGGAACAGGACCGCCACGAGGCCTCGTCGGTGCACCAGGCCGCCGAGCCGGTCGAGGCGGCCGGTGCCGTGCTCGACCTCGACCAGGCCGCCGACGAGGAAGAGGCTCGTCTTCACGATCACCTGGTGGAGCACGAAGTACACGGTGGCCGCCAGGCCCGCCAGGGTGGACAGGGCCAGCCCGAAGATCATGTAGCCGATCTGGCTCACGATGTGGAAGCTGAGGATGCGCTTCACGTCGTTCTGGGCGATGGCGCCCAGCACGCCGACGAGCATCGTGGGTCCGGCCAACCACAGCAGGACCTCGGTGCCCCCCGCGTCGGCGAAGAGCAGCGTCTGGGTGCGGATGATGGCGTACACCCCGACCTTGGTGAGCAGGCCGGCGAAGATGGCGGTGACCGGCGTGGGGGCGGTGGGGTACGAGTCGGGCAGCCAGAAGAACAGCGGGAAGATGGCCGCCTTCACGCCGAAGACCACGACGAGCAGCAGGGACAGGACCGTCACCAGGCCAGGGTCGACCTCACCCAGGCGCTGGGCCAGGTCGGCCAGGTTGACGGTGCCGGTCGTGGCGTAGAGCAGGCCCACGGCGGTGAGCAGCAGGGTGGAGCCGAGCAGGTTGATGACCACGTAGGTCATGCCGCTGCGCACCTGATCGGCCCGGGCCCCGAGCGTGATCAGCACGTAGGAGGAGATCAGCATCAGCTCGACGCCGACGAACAGGTTGAAGAGGTCGCCGGTGAGGAAGGTGAGGGCCACACCGGCGGCCAGGACCAGGTAGAGGGGGTGGAACCAGCGCGACGAGAGGTCGGTGCCCGGCTGGCCCACGGCGTAGACGTGGACGGCCAGCACCATCAGCAGCGACACCACGAGCATC
>CAYTJS010000397.1:0-2995 GCA_964438115.1 uncultured Iamiaceae bacterium | reverse complement strand
GGCATCAACACCATCGAGGGCGGCATGCACGAGGAGGGCTTCAAGAAGGCCCTCACCAACGCCGTGAACAAGTACGCCCGGGCCAAGGGACTGCTGAAGGAGAAGGACCCGAACCTCCAGGGCGAGGACATCCGCGAAGGCCTCACCGCCATCATCTCCGTGCGCCTGCGCGAGCCCCAGTTCGAGGGCCAGACGAAGGGCAAGCTGGGCAACGTCCCCGTGCGCTCCATGGTCGAGCGGGCCACCAACGAGAAGCTCGGGGACTTCCTCGAGGAGCACCCCACCGAGGCCAACAAGATCGTCAAGAAGTCGCTGGCCGCGGCTCAGGCCCGCACGGCCGCCCGAGACGCCCGCAACGCCACCCGGCGCAAGTCGGCCCTCGAGGGGGCGGGCATGCCCGACAAGCTGCGCGACTGCTCGTCGCGCAACCGCGACGAGGCCGAACTGTTCATCGTCGAGGGCGATTCGGCCGGTGGTCCCGCCACCCAAGCCCGCGATCCCCGCACCCAGGCGGTGCTGCCCATCCGGGGCAAGATCCTGAACGTCGAGCGGGCCCGCATCGACAAGATGCTGAAGAACAACGAGATCCAGGCCCTGATCGCCGCCATCGGCGCCGGCCTGGGTGACGAGTTCGACGTCGAGAAGATCCGGTACGGCAAGGTCATCATCCTCTGCGACGCCGACGTCGACGGCAGCCACATCCGCACCCTGCTGCTCACCTTCTTCTGGCGCCAGATGAAGGACCTGGTCCGCCACGGCCACGTCTACATCGCCCAGCCCCCGCTCTTCTCCACCATCGTGGGCAAGGACAAGATCTACCTGAAGGACGACGCCGCCAAGGCCGCCTTCCTGGCCGAGAACCCCAACCACAAGAAGGAGTTCCAGCGCCTGAAGGGCCTCGGCGAGATGGACTGGGACGAGCTCCAGGAGACCACCATCGATCCCGCCCGCCGGACCCTGCTCAAGGTGTCGGCCGAGGAGGCCGCCATCGCCGACGAGGTCATGTCGGTGCTGATGGGTGACGACGTCGAGCTGCGCAAGCAGTTCATCCAGACCAACGCCAAGGACGTGAGGTTCCTCGACATATGAGCGACGACACCCTCTTCGAGGAGGAGTTCGAGCCCATCGAGATCAAGGAGGAGATGGAGCGCTCCTTCCTCGACTACTCGATGTCGGTCATCGTGTCGCGGGCCCTGCCCGACGCCCGGGACGGCCTGAAGCCGGTGCACCGCCGGATCCTGTGGGGCATGCACGACCTCGGGGCCCGCCCCGACCGCCCCACCATCAAGTGCGCCCGGGTCACCGGCGACGTGATGGGCAAGTACCACCCGCACGGCAACTCGGCCATCTACGACGCCCTGGTGCGGATGGGCCAGAGCTTCTCGCTGCGCCACCCGCTCATCCACCCGAAGGGCAACTTCGGCACGCCGGACGACCCGCCGGCGGCCGAGCGCTACACGGAGTGCCGCCTGGCCGAGATCGCCCTGTCGATGCTCGACTCCATCGACGAGGACACCGTCGACTTCGTCGACAACTACTCCGGTGAGTTCCAGGAGCCGGTGCTGCTGCCCGCCCGCTTCCCGAACCTGCTGGTCAACGGCAGCCAGGGCATCGCCGTGGGCATGGCCACCAACATCCCGCCCCACAACCTGGGCGAGGTCATCGCCGCCACCCAGCACCTCATCGACCACCCCGACGCCACCCCCGACGACCTCATGACCTTCGTCAAGGGTCCCGACTTCCCGACGGGGGCGCTGATGATGGGCCGCCAGGGGATCATCGACGCCTATCGCACCGGGCGGGGCTCGATCCGACTCCGGGCCGTGGCCGAGATCGAGGAGGGCAAGCGCAACGACACGATCGTGGTGAGCCAGCTGCCCTACCAGGTCAGCCCCAGCGCCGTGCTCACCAAGATCAAGGAGCTGGTCGACAGCGGTGACCTCACCGGCATCGCCGACATCAACAACGCCAGCTCCGGTGAGGACGTCCGCCTCGAGATCAAGCTCAAGAAGGACGCCCCCGCCCTCGTCATCCTCAACAACCTCTACAAGCGCACCCCGCTGCAGACGAACTTCGCCGTGAACACGGTGGCCCTGGTCGACGGGGTGCCCCGCACGCTGAACCTGGTCCAGGTGCTGGCCGCCTACATCGACCACCAGGTCGACGTCATCCGGCGCCGCTCGGAGTTCCGCCTGGCCAAGGCCAAGGCCCGCGAGCACATCGTCGAGGGCCTGCTCAAGGCCATCGACATGATCGACGCCATCATCGCCCTCATCCGGGCGTCGGCCGATCGCACCGAGGCGCGCGAGGGCCTGATGGGGGAGGGTTTCGAGTTCTCCGAGATCCAGGCCAACCACATCCTCGACATGCCCCTCGGCCGCCTGACCCGCCTGGGGCGCGAGGAGCTCGAGAAGGAGCTGGGCGAGTTGCGCGAGACGATCGCCGAGCTGGAGGCCATCCTCGCCGACGAGGGCAAGCTGCGGACGGTCATCAAGGACGAGCTGGGCGAGATCGCCGCCAAGCACGCCACCGACCGCAAGACCGAGCTGACCCACGACCCCGGCGAACTGGACCTCGAGGACCTCATCGACGACGAGGAGCTGGTCGTCACCTACAGCGCCGCCGGCTACGTGAAGACGGTGGCGGCCGACGCCTTCCGTACCCAGGGCCGAGGTGGCCGGGGCGTCACCGGGGCGAAGCTGAAGGACGACGACGTGGTGGTCGAGGTGGTGTCGACCACGGCGCACGCCTACCTTCTGTTCTTCTCCAACCGGGGCAAGGTGTACCGCCTCAAGGCGCACGAGATCCCGATGAAGGAGCGCACGGCCCGGGGGACCGCCATGGTCAACCTGCTGCCGCTGCAGCCGGACGAGAAGATCCAGGCCATCATCGACACCCGCGACTACGAGACCAGCCGGTACCTGTTCTTCGCCACCAAGAACGGCCAGGTGAAGAAGACCAAGTTCACCGAGTACGACTCGTCCCGCCGCGACGG
>CAYTJS010000396.1:0-2997 GCA_964438115.1 uncultured Iamiaceae bacterium | reverse complement strand
CACACCAACCCCCAGCTCAGGCCCCAGCGTGACCCACATCCCCGTCAGGAGAGCCGCATTTCCTCCATTGCGAAGAGGGAGGACCGGGATGGGGACTCAGGTCGGGGTGAGGGCGTCCTCGGCGGCGGCGAGGGCGTCGTCGACCTCGATCGCCCGACCGTGGAGCTGGGCGTCGTCGCCGCGGTAGGACGACTGGGCGGCGGCGCGGCGGTCGGTGGCCGCCCGGGCCTGGGCGGCAGCCGCGTTGTAGCCGTCGTCGTCGGCGGCGGCGATGGCGGCGAGCAGCAGGTCGTTGGCGGCAAGCAGCTCGCGGGACGCGGCGTTGGTGGCCGACGCCGAGGCCAGGAGGTCGTCGGTCACCGCCGGGACATCGGCGGCGGCCCGGCGGGCGGCGGCGAGGTGACGGCGGACCTGGCGCAGTACCCGGGCGTCCTCGGCGGCCGTGGCCCGGGCGACGGCCAGTTCCTCGGTGGCCTCGTCCTCGGCCGCTGTCCCGGTGAAGAACAGCACGGCCCCGCTCACCACCACGATGGCGACGAGCACCGCCGACAGGGCCGTCCTCATCCCAGGGCCTCGGTCAGCTGTTCCTGAGCGGGGCGCACCCCGGCGGTGGCGGCGTCGGCCTCGTCCACCAGCGCCCGGGCGTCGGCCACCAGGCGCTCCAGCCGGTCGCGGGCCAGCGCCTGGGCCCCGGCCACGTCGCCGGCCCGCATCAGGTCGGCCGCCCGGTTGAAGGCGTCCGAGCGGTCGCCCTGACCTTGGAAGAACGTGAAGATCGGATCGGCCAGGGCCTCCCGGCGACGCTCCAGCCGCTCGACCGCCCGCCGGGCCCGCCGCACCTCGGCCGCCGCCTCGGCCCGGGTCGCCGTGCTGTCCACCACCGCCAGGGCGTCGGCCCGCTGCTCGGCGTCGGCGGCCGCCGCGTGTCGGGACAACCCCACGTACCCCAGCGCCAGCCCCGCCACCGTGCCCACCGCCAACAGCGCGATCACGACCTTGTTCACGGCATCGACTCCGTTCTGGCGTCGATTTGTTGCGTCCAGCGCAACGGATCGACGCAATTTCGGGGTGGGGCGGGGGCGGGGGGTGTCAGGTGCGGCGGGTGGCTTCCTCGACGGCGCGTTCGGCCAGGCCGGGGGCGTCGAGGCGGGCGCAGAGGTCGACGAACTCGGGGCGGGGGCCGGTCCACTCGAGGTCGTCGACGGTGACGGCGACCGAGTCCAGCTCGAGGGTGGCGATGCGGCGGAAGAGCAGGGCCTCGGCCAGCTGCTCGCGCAGGGTGGCAGCGAGGCGACCGGCACCGCGTACGCCGACCTCCCAGTCGTCGGCCATGGCCGGGATGGCCTCGATGTGTCCGTAGTGGGCCAGGACGGCGGCGGCCGACTTGGCGCCCCAGCCGGCCAGGCCGGGGAAACCGTCGGCGCTGTCGCCGACCAGGGCGAGCCAGTCGGGGATCGAGGCGGGGGGCACGCCGAACTTCTCGATCACCCCGTCGTGGTCGTAGAGCGTCCCCTTGCGGCGGTCGAGCTGCACGACCCGGCCGTCCTCCCGCACGCACTGGGCCATGTCCTTGTCGGGCGTGCAGATGATCACCCGCTCGACCCGCTCGTCGTCCGCCGTCTGGGCGGCGGCGGCGCCCAGGGCGTCGTCGGCCTCGCACTCGACCATGGGCCACACCAGGAAGCCGGCGGCCGTGAGCGCCTCCTCGACCAGCGGGAACTGGGCGAAGAGCAGCGGGTCGATGCCGCTGCCATCCTTGTACCCCGCCCACAGCTCGTTGCGGAACGACTCGATGACGTGGTCGGTGGCGACCCCGACGTGGGTGGCCCCCTCCTCGAGCAGGCTGAGGCAGCTGCCCACCACGCCCCGGGTCGCCGCCACCTCCATCCCCTCGCCGTTCACGTGCGACGGCAGGGCGTAGTAGTAGCGGAACAGCTCGTAGGTGCCGTCGACGAGGTGGACCTGCACCCCCTCACCCTCCCACACTCACCCGCCAACGTTGGGGGCCGCGTAACGCGTCGCGTGGGGCAGACTGACCGTCGAGCAGCACGGCGACGAGGAGCGGAGACATGGGCAAGCGAGCGGACCGGGCCCGGGCCAAGGCGGAGGCGCTGGCGGACGAGACCGTGAGCGGTCTGCGGGCCGGGGCCTACGAGGTCGTCGACGGGGCCGAGGACCTGCTGGGCAAGGCCAAGCGCCGCACCCGGCGGACCCGACGCAAGGTCGACGAGGTGGCCGACCGGGCCGAGCGCAAGATCGCCCGCATGCGGCGCCAGACCGACCGCCGGGCCCGGCGCGTCCGCCGCAAGGCCCAGAAGAAGATCGACAAGGCCACCGCCCGCCTCGCCTGACACGCTCCTGGCGCCTGCCCTCCCCCTCGTTCTGGCCGGGGATTTCAGTGCCCGGACACCGAAATCAAGGGCCAGAACGGGGGTGGGTCACTCCTGGACGAGCTCGATGAGGGTGCCGAAGGCGCCCTTGGGGTGGACGAAGGCCACCGTGGTGCCGCGGGAGCCGGGGCGGGGGGCCTCGTCGATCAGACGGTTGCCCTGGGCCCGGAGCGACTCGAGGGCCTCGGCGCAGTCGTCGACGCGGTAGCCGATGTGGTGCAGGCCCTCGCCCTTGTTGGCCAGGTACTTGGCCACCGGCGAGTCGTCGCGGGTGGGGGTCAGCAGCTGGACGTAGGACTCGGCCACGTTGAGCAGGGCCTCCTCCACGCCGTCGCTGTCGACCACCTCCCGGTGCTCGACGGTGGCGCCGAAGGCGGCCTCGTACCAGGCAATGGCCGCCTCGAGGTCGTTGACGGCGATGGCGACGTGGTCGATCTCGGTCAGCAGCACGACGTCCTCCTCAGCTCGCGGCCGCCGCACCGTGGCGCCGGAACAGGGTGATCTTGTCCTCGCCGACCTTGGCGCGGAACTCGGGGTCGTCGATGCCGAGGCCCTCCTCGGGGGCCAGGCAGAGCACGCCGATCTTGCCCTCGTGCAGGTTGTGGTG
>CAYTJS010000395.1:0-3025 GCA_964438115.1 uncultured Iamiaceae bacterium | reverse complement strand
GCACCCACACCGCCCTGCACATCCTCTGCGGCGTGATCTGGAACGAGTGGGGGACGGCGGTCACGGGCGGGAACATGGAGCCGCTCAAGGCCCGCATGGACTTCGAGTTCGACCCGCTGCCCGAGGGCTTCGGGGCCCGGGTGGAGGAACTGGTCAACGCCGAGATCGCCGCCGACCGACCCATCGAGGTGCAGTTCCTGCCCCGCGACACCGCGCTGGCCGACGAGGACCTCATCCGCACCAAGGTGAACCTGATTCCCGAGTCGGTCACCGAGATCCGGGTGGTCGACATCGTCGGCCTCGACAAGCAGGCCGACGGCGGCACCCACGTGGCCTCCACCGGCGAGGTGGGGGCGGTGCGGGTGGTGAAGACCGAGTCGAAGGGCAAGGCCAACAAGCGCATCCGCATCGAGGTCGTCGATGCCTGAGCCCACGGCCCAGGAGCGGCTGGGTGCGGTGCTCGAGGACCTGGGGCCGGTGGTGGTCGCCTTCTCGGGCGGGGTCGACTCCTCGGTGCTGGCCCACGTCGCCACCACCACCCTCGGCGCCGACCGCGTGCTGGCGGTCACCGCGGTGTCGCCGTCGCTGGCCGCGGCCGAACGGGCGGACTGCGCCCGGCTGGCCGCGGCCTGGGGCCTGCGCTGGCGGGAGGTGACGACCACCGAGATGGAGCGGGCCGCCTACCGCCGCAACGACGGTGACCGCTGCTTCTGGTGCAAGGACGCCCTGATGGACGCCGTGACCCCGCTGGCCGCGGGCGCCACCGTGCTGCTCGGGGTCAATCTCGACGACCTGGCCGACCACCGCCCCGGCCAAGAGGCCGCCGCCGCCCGGGGGGCCCGGTTCCCGCTGGTCGAGGCCGGCCTGGGCAAGGCCGACGTGCGCGCCCTGGCCCGACAGCTGGGCCTCGAGGTGTGGGACAAGCCGGCGGCCCCGTGCCTGGCCTCACGGGTGCCCTACGGGACGGCGGTCACCGTCGGCGTCCTGGGCCGGGTCGAGCGGGCCGAGGCGGCCGTGCGGGCCCTGGGCTTCGCCGATCTCCGGGTCCGTCACTACGACGACCTGGCCCGCCTCGAGCTACCGCTCGCCGACCTCGACCGGGCCCTGCTGCGGCGGGACGAGATCGTGGCCGCCGTGCGGGGGGCCGGCTACCGCCACGTGACCCTCGACCTCGAGGGCCTGCGGTCGGGCAACCTGAACGCCGCCCTGGCCTCCCGGACCGGGGAGGGTCGGTGAAGACGCTCCTGGCCCTGCTGGCCACCCTGGCCCTGCTGGCGGTGGGCCTCGACCTCGGGGCCAAGTGGCTGGTCGAGAACCGGGTCGAGGCCGCCTTCACCGACGACCCCCGCCTCGACGTCGAGTCGGCGTCGTTCACCATCGACAGCCGGCCCTTCCTCGTCGACCTGCTCGTCTCGGGCGAGGTGAGCGCGACCCTGCGCCTCGACGGGGTGGTGCAGCGGGGCGTCGAGGTGGACGCCTTCGAGCTGGAGGTGGACGGCCTCCAGTTCGACCGGGCCTCGGCCTTCGCCGGTGACGTCGAGGTCACCGACCTCGACCGGGCCACCACGACCGTCACCCTCGACGCCGGCACGATCGGTGACCTCGTCGGGGTCCCCGTCGACATCGGGGCCGACGGCACGGTGACCGCCGGCGAGGTGTCGGCCACGGCGTCGCTGGTGGACGGTTCGCTGGTGCTCGAGGGCGGGGCCATCGGCACCGTCACCGTGCCGGTGCCCCTCACCCGGTTCCTGCCCTGCGAGCCGAGCGTCGAGGTGGCCGACGAGGCCGTGGTGCTGACCTGCGTCACCGACCGCCTGCCGCCGGTGGTCGCCCGGGTGATCGGCGACGCCGACCTCCGCAGCCGCCTCGGCGGGTAGGTGGGGCCGCTACCAGCCGAGCGAGCCGGGCGTCCCCTTGAAGGGGCCGACGACCCGCGACGTGACCCAGCCGCCGTAGAAGTCGCCCTCGTTGGGTCGGACCCGCTCCTCGTCGACCCAGCACGCGTCCATGGACCCGGCATAGAAGGCCAGGTGGTCGCGGATGGGCTCGAAGGCGGGCACCGGGTCGGGGTAGGACCAGGCGGCGTCCACCGCGACCTTCCCGCCCGCGGTCACGGTCCAGTAGGCGGCGTGTCCCTTCCACTCGCAGTAGGTGCGGCGCCCGGTCCGGGTGAGCAGGTCGAGGTCGACGTCGTCGGGCGGCAGGTAGTAGGCGGGGGCCTGGCTGGTCTCGAGCACCCGCAGGGCCCGGGTGGTGTCGCCCACGACGACCCCGCCCAGTTCGACCCGCACCCGCTCGGCGGTGGGCTCGATGCGGGGCGGCCGGGGGTAGTCCCAGACCGACTCCTGGCCCGGTCCCGGTTCGATGCGCTGGGGGTGGCGGCTCATGGCCCCAGCCTGCCCGCCAGACTGACGGCATGGACGTCGGCGAGGCCCGGGCCGCCCTGACGGCGGCGAGCACCCGCCTGACCGCGGCCGTCGACGACGTGGTCGAGCCCTGGGTGCGGCGCGGCGTGGCCACCGTGGCCGCGGCCCAGGGCCTCGACCTCGAGGCCCTCGGCGCCGCCACCGACCGGGCCGCCGCCAACGCCCGGGACGAGGTGCGGGCCGGGCTGGCCGCCGCCCTGGCCGATCCCGACGGTGGGTCCGGGACCCCGCTCACCATCCTGCGTCGGGCCGTGGTCCACCCCACCGCCGTCCTGCGGGCGGCCGGCGCCGCGCCCGTCGACCGTGACGACTTCGAGCGCCGGGCCTTCCCCGACGACGACTACCGCCTGACCCCCGCCGCCTTCGAGGACGTCGACCCCACCCTCCGCGACCCCGGCCTCGAATGGGGCGCCGCCCAGGCCGGTTATCACCTCGCTCGACGAGCGAGGTGTTGATGTCTCACGTCGCCGCCTTCGCGGCGACTGCTGCCGACGGCAGCTTCCGCGTCGGTCTCGCGTGCTGGTCCGGCTGGCGCGGTGCTGCTCGTCGCCGCCTTCGCGGCGACTGCTGCCGACGGCAGCTTCCGCGTCGGTCTCGCG
>CAYTJS010000394.1:0-3032 GCA_964438115.1 uncultured Iamiaceae bacterium | reverse complement strand
AGACCGTGACGTCCGCCGCCCGGCTGCTGGCCCCGGCCAGCGCCCCCCTGTCGCCGCTGATGACCAAGCGGTCGCTGTCGGTGCAGTTCCACACCATCACCGTCCCCCTCGCCGACATGAAGGCCGCCGGGCGCCGGGCGGGTGGGAAGCTGAACGACGCCTTCGTGGCCGCCATCGCCGCCGGCTGGCGCCGCTACCACGACCACCACGGCGAGCCGGCCAGCGCCCTGCGCATGTCGATGCCGATCAACGTCCGCACCGAGGAGACGGAGAACCGGGCCGGCAACCAGTTCGCCCCCGCCCGCTTCCCCGTGCCCCTCACCGTGGTCGACCCGGTCCACCGGATGAAGGTCGTGCGCGACCTCGTGTCGCGGGCCCGGGCCGAACCCGCCCTGGCCCTCACCGAGCCCCTGGCCGGCGTGCTCAACCGGCTGCACCCCGACGTGACCACCGGGCTGTTCGGCTCGATGCTGCGGGGCGTGGACTTCGTGACCTCGAACGTCCCGGGCCCGCCGTTCCCGATCTACCTGGCCGGGGCCCGGGTCGAGAGCCAGTTCGCCTTCGGCCCGCTGGCGGCCGCCGCCGCCAACCTCACCCTGCTCAGCTACGTCGACGAGCTCAACATCGGGATCAACTCCGACCCCGCCGCCGTCCCCGACCCGGACCGCCTCGTCGAGTGCATGCAGGAGGGCTTCGACGAGATCCTCAAGTGCGCCTAGACCCTCGACCGGCCTCGCTGCGCTGCCCTAGCTCGACCACTCCTTGAGCTTGGTGACGATCTCGGCGGCGTTGCCGATGGGTGTGATGTTGAGCATCGTCGTGCCCGCCTCCTGGTAGGCGGCCAGGCGGTCCTTCACGTAGCCCTCGTCGCCGCACAGGGTGGTGGCCTCGAGCAACTCGTCGGGGATGACGGCGGCCGCTTCCTCCTTCTTGCCGTCCAGGTAGAGGTCCTGGATCTCGGCCGCCTCCTTCTCGAAGCCGTACCGGCAGACGAGGTCGTTGTAGAAGTTCCTGCCCTTGGCCCCCATGCCCCCCACGTAGAGGGCGACCATGGGTCGGGCGAAGTCGCGGAAGCCCTTGACCTCGTCCATCGGCCCGATGGCGACGAGGCCGCCGGCGACGACCTCCAGCGGGGCCAGCTCCGGGTCGCGCTTGGCGGCGCCGCGGGCGAGGTCGTCGCCCCACACGTCGCCGGCCTTCTCGGGCAGGTAGAAGAGCGGCAGCCAGCCGTCGGCGATCTCGGCGGTCAGCTCGACGTTCTTGGGGCCGAGGGCGGCGACGTGGATGGGGATGCGGTCGCGGACGGGGTGGGTGATCAGCTTGAGCGGCTTGCCCAGGCCGGTGCCCTGCTCGGGCGGCAGCGGGATCGTGTAGGCCGTGCCGTCGTAGGTGAGGCGCTCCCGCTTCCACACCTCGCGGCAGATCTCGATGATCTCACGGGTGCGGGTGAGCGGCTTGTCGTAGGGCACGCCGTGGAAGCCCTCGATGACCTGGGGGCCCGAGGCGCCCAGGCCGAGCACGCAACGGCCGCCGGAGAGGGCGTCGACGCCGGCCGCGGTCATGGCCAGCAGCGTGGGTGTCCGGGTGTAGAGCGGCAGGATCCCCGAGGCGATCTCGACCCGCTCGGTGACGGCGGCGAGGTAGCCCATGATGCTGACGGCGTCGACGCCGTAGGCCTCGGCCACCCAGATGAGGTCGAGGCCGGCCGCCTCCAGCTCGACGGCCTGCCTGGCCACCTCCGCCGGCGGGACGTCGTAGCGCAGCTGCGTGCTGATCTTCATGGCCCGGCAACCTACCGCCCCTCCCCCCACCCCGGAATTGCGTGAGTTGGTCCGCCCTGGAGGGACCAGCTGACGCAATGTGGGTGAAGGGGGTCAGCCGGGGGCGGCGGGGAGGCCGAGGACGCGCTCGCCGATGATGTTGCGCTGCACCTCGCTGGTGCCGCCGCCGATGGTGAGGGCGGGGGCGAAGAGGAAGCCGTAGCGCCACAGGTCGGCAGGGCCGCCGAAGGGCCCGGGATCGGCCAGCAGGCCGCCGGCGCCGGCCAGGTCGAGGGCCAGGGCCATGAGGCGCTGGCCGTGCTCGTCGGCGAACACCTTGCGGATCGAGGTCTCGGGCCCGGGCTGCTCGCCCCGGACGGCGGCGGTGACCATGCGCAGGCGCAGCAGGCGCAGCAACTCCCCCTCGGTCCAGGCGTGGGCCAGCCGTTGACGCAGCACCGGGTCCTCGACCCCGTGCTCCCGGGCCAGGGCGACCAGGTCCTCGGCGGTCGGGCCCCGCCCCCACAGCACCCCGCCGGTGGACAGCGACACCCGCTCGTTGGCCAACGTGACCTTGGCCAGGTCCCAGCCCCGGTGCTCGTCGCCCACCAGGTTGGCGGCCGGGATGCGCACCTCGTCGAAGAAGACCTCGTTGAACAGGTGGATGCCGGTCATCTCGGTGATGGGCCGCACCTCGATGCCCGGGCTGTCCATCGGGCAGATGAAGTACGAGATCCCTCGCTGCTTGGCCGCCTCGGGATCGGTGCGGGCGATGAGGATGCCGAAGCGGGCCACGTGGCCGAGTGACGTCCAGATCTTCTGGCCGTTCACCACGTAGTCCTCGCCGTCGCGCACCGCCGTGGTCCGCAGCGACGCCAGGTCGGAGCCGGCCTCGGGTTCGGAGAAGAGCTGGCACCACAGCTCCTCGCCGGCGAGCAGGGGCGGCAGGTAGCGGGCCTGCTGCTCGGGGGTGCCGGCGGCGAGGAGCGTCGGACCGGCCCAGCCGATCCCGATCGGGTTGACCGGGCGATGGACCCCGGCGGCGTCGAGCTCCTCGTCGATCACCAGCTGGGTCACCGGGTCGGCGTCGAGGCCCCACGGTCGGGGCCAGTGCGGCACGACGTAGCCGCCCTCGGCGAGCTGACGGCCGCTCGGCGACGGGTGCTCGGCCAGCCAGGCCCGCACCTCCAGTCGGCGCGGGTCGTCGTCGGGCGGCAGGTCGAAGTCCACGGCGGTGACCGTAGACCGTCGGCCCGCATCACCCGTTCTGGC
>CAYTJS010000393.1:0-3061 GCA_964438115.1 uncultured Iamiaceae bacterium | reverse complement strand
TCGTCGCGGATGGAGCCGCCGGGCTGGACGACGGCGGTGGCCCCCGCCGCGGCGGCCCCGTCGAGGCCGTCGGGGAAGGGGAAGAAGGCGTCGGAGGCATAGGCGCCGCCGGCGGCCCGACCCGCTGCCTTCTCGGCGGCGATGGCCCCGGCGTCCCGGCGGTTCTGCTGGCCGGCCCCGATGCCCACGGCCTGGCCGCCCTGCACCAGCACGATGGCGTTGGAGCCCACCCGGGCGACGAGGCGCCAGGCCAGCTCGAGGTCGCGCCATTCGTCGTCGGTGGGGGCCCGCTCGGTGACCACCGACCACGACGACCGGTCGACGCCCACCGGATCGGGGGTCTGGACGAGCAGGCCGCCGTCGATGGAGCGCAGGGCCAGGCCGGGCGGCCCCGGCGGCGACGCCTCGAGGACCCGGAGGTTCTTCTTGGCCGTCAGGACCTCGAGGGCGCCGTCCTCGTAGGCCGGGGCGATCACCACCTCGGTGAACACCGGGGCCAGCGCCTCGGCCAGGGCCCGGGGCATCGGGCCGTTGACGGCGACGATCCCACCGAAGGCCGAGACCGGGTCGCACTCATGCGCCAGCGTGTAGGCCGTGGTCAGGTCGTCGGCCACGGCGGCCCCGCAGGGGTTGGCGTGCTTGATGACCACGGCGGCGGGGCCGTCGCCCAGTTCGTGGACCAGCCGCCAGGCCGCCTCGGCGTCGTAGAGGTTGAGGTAGGAGAGGTCCTTGCCGCCGTGTTGGATGGCGTCGTCCCACCACGACCGGCGCCCGGCCAGCCGGTAGCGGGCCCCCATTTGGTGGGGGTTCTCGCCGTACCGCAGCTCCTGGGCCCGCTCGGCAGCCAGGTGCAGGGTGGGGGGCAGGTCGGGGGCACCGTCGGGGTCGGTGGCGTCGAACCACTCGACGATGGCGGCGTCGTAGGCGGCCGTGTGGGCGAAGGCGGCCCGGGCCAGCCGGCGCCGGGTGGCGTCGGAGAGGGCCCCGGTGGCCCGCAGCTCGTCGAGCACGGCGCCGTAGTCGGCGGGGTCCACCACGATGCCGACGTGGGCGTGGTTCTTGGCCGCCGCCCGCACCATCGTCGGGCCGCCGATGTCGATGAGCTCGATGCCGGGGTCGCTGGTGAAGGGGTAGAGGTTGGCCACGACCAGGTCGATGGGGGTGATGCCCCGCTCCTCGAGGTCGGCCCGGTGCTCGGGCCGGGAGCGGTCGGCGAGGATCCCGCCGTGGATCGTCGGGTGCAGGGTCTTCACCCGCCCGCCCAACATCTCGGGGGCCCCGGTCACCGCCGCCACCTCGACCACGGGGAGGCCGGCGTCGGCGATGGCGGTCGCCGTCCCCCCGCTCGACACCAGCTCCCAACCGATGGCGACGAGGCCCTCGGCCAGGTCGACCACACCGGCCTTGTCGTAGACGGACAGCAGGGCACGCATCGGGGTCAGGGTCCTCCGGGGGTGGGGGTGGCGGTGGCCAGGACGAGGTCGCCGGCGACCACGGCGGCGATGGTGTCGGGGTAGAGACGGCGCTCGACGGCCTTGATCCGCTCGTGCAGCGAGTCGACCGTGTCGTC
Source organism: uncultured Iamiaceae bacterium (assembly GCA_964438115.1). Lineage (GTDB taxonomy): Bacteria > Actinomycetota > Acidimicrobiia > Acidimicrobiales > DATDAH01 > DATDAH01. The sequence continues at coordinate 1,491 of CAYTJS010000393.1, read as the reverse complement.
GGCCCGGACGGGAACGGCCTCCTGGGCCACGATCGGGCCGGCGTCGACCTCGAGGGTGGCGACGTGGACCGTGCAGCCGGTCACCTTCACGCCGTAGGCCAGGGCGTCCTCGACGCCGTGCCAGCCAGGGAAGGACGGCAGGAGGGCGGGGTGGGTGTTGAGGATGCGCCCCGGGAAGGCGTCGAAGACGGGCTCGGCCAGGATCGTGCCGAAGCCGGCCATGGCGACGAGGTCCACCGCCGCCGCCCGCAGGGCGTCGACCAGGCGGTGGGAGTAGCCGACCCGGTCGAAGCCGGGCCCGAAGTCGCCGCGCTCGACGAGCACGGCGGGGACCCCGGCCGCCTCGGCCACGGCGACGGCCCCGCACGGGCGGTCGACGACGACGGTCACGACCGGCAGGTCCCGGGCCAGCATGGCCTCGAGGATCGAGCCACCACCCGAGGCCAGCACGCCGACGCGCATCGGCTCGGACCGTACCAGCGCGGCGTCACCCGGCCCCGGGTCGACGGTGGTCTAGCGTGGCGGCGGCACCACCACCCACGGCTCCGGGAGGCCCCATGGATCTGAGCAAGCTCACAACCGCGGACAAGGTGGTGGTCGGTTCGACCATCGCCTTCTTCATCTTCATGTTCTTCCCCTGGTTCGGCATCGATGGTCTCGAGGATTTCGGCCGCAACGGCTTCGACGTCGGCTTCCTCTGGGGGAGGCTGCCGCTCATCCTGGCCGTGGCCATGAGCGCCCACGTGCTCGTGACCCGCTTCGCCGAGGGGGCCCAGCTCCCCGAGGCCCCGTGGAGCAAGCTCTACCTCGGCCTGGGCATCGCCGTGGCCGCCCTGGTCGTCCTGAAGCTTCTGATCGGCGAGTCGATCTCCGGCTTCGGTTTCAGCGAGGACCTGGACCGCCGCATCGGGCTCTTCCTGGCCACCATCGCCGCCATCGGCGTGGGCGTCGGGGGCTTCCTCAAGTTCCATGAGGGGGACGGCGCCGCCGCCGGGTCCTCGGGTCCGCCCACGGCGTTCTGACGCTCTCCGGACGCGACACGAGCCCCCGCCCTCAGGCGGGGGCTCGTCGCGTTCGGGAGCCGACGTCGACGACAGCGCGGCGTCGACTACAGCGAGGCGACGACGCGGGCCATGATCTCGCCGGCCTCGGTGGGGTTGTCGCCCACCTCGGCGCCGGCGGCCCGCAGGGCCTTCATCTTGGCCTCGGCCGTGCCCTTGCCCCGGCTGACGATGGCGCCGGCGTGGCCCATCTTCTTGCCCGGGGGGGCGGTCACCCCGGCGATGTAGGACACCACCGGCTTGCTCATCCCGGTCTTGATGAACTCGGCGGCCTCCTCCTCGGCCGAGCCGCCGATCTCGCCGATCATCATCACGGCCTTGGTCTCGGGGTCGGCCTCGAAGCGCTCGAGGCAGTCGATGAACGAGGTGCCGGGGACCGGGTCGCCGCCGATGCCCACGCAGGTGGTCTGGCCGATGCCCTTCTGGGTCA
>CAYTJS010000392.1:0-3061 GCA_964438115.1 uncultured Iamiaceae bacterium | reverse complement strand
CGGCGTCAACGCCTTTCCTTCTTGTTCCGACGCAGCGCCCGCGCCGTGACGACGGTCGCCGGGGCCCCAAGCAGTGGGGGGGCGTGGCCCGCCGGGGCGCGGGTGAACTGGAGACCCCGCGACCGGACACGGCCACCGACGCCTGGCGGGAGGCCGTGGCCCGGGCCCGTGACGGCGGCCCCGTCAGCGGACCCGAGCCCCAGGACGAGTGGGTGGCCGAGGACCGGGGTGCCGAGCCCGGAGGATCCGCCCCGGGCTCGCTCGAGGGGCCCGTCGAGGTGAGTCTGTCCGACGACGACCGGGCCAAGCTGGGCCAGGCGTCGGGGCGGCGGGCCAAGGACCACGAGAAGCGCATCGAGGACGCCGGCAAGGCCTTCCGGGCCGAGCGGTTCCAGGACGCCCGCCGGCTGCTGGCGCCCCTGGCGGAGACGGCGCCGGGTGTGCCCGCCGTGCGCGAGCTCTACGGCCTGACCCTCTACCGCCTGCGGAAGTGGAAGCTGGCCGCCGAGCAGCTCGAGGCCTTCGGCTCCCTCACCGGCTCCACCGAGCAGCACCCCGTCCTGGCCGACTGCTACCGGGCCCTGCGTCGTCACGGTGAGGTGGCCCGCCTGTGGGACGAGCTGCGGGAGGCGTCACCGTCGGCCGAGCTGGTCACCGAAGGTCGCATCGTCACCGCCGGTGACCTGGCCGACCAGGGCAAGGTGAAGGAGGCCATCGCCCTCCTGCGCCAGCACAACTGGAAGCTGCCCCGGCAGCCCCGCGACCACCACCTGCGCCGGGCCTACGCCCTGGCCGACCTGCTCGAGCGGGCCGGTGAGGTGGGGGCGGCCCGGGACCTGTTCGGCCGCATCCAGCGGGCCGACCCCCGCTTCGCCGACGTGGGCCGCCGCCTCAAGGCCCTCTAGCCCCGGCGCCCCGGCCCCGGCCGGGGTTCCTGTCACCGGCCGTCCGTAGGGTGGGCACCGTCGCTTCCCCCGACCGTTCCGTCGCCGCGTCGGCGACCCCGTGTCGGAGGCAGCCGTGTCCCGTCCCGTCCCCGTCCCGAACCTGGCCGTCCTGCGTGGCCACCTGAGCCGCGACCCCGAGGAGCGTCTGCTCGACTCGGGCGCCCTGCTCGTGCGCTACGAGCTCACCGTGCCCGGCCCCGGGGCCCGGGCCGAGACCGTCCCGGTGGTGGCCCTCGACCCGCCGGCGGGCGCCCGAGGCCTGGCCGGTGGTACCGAGGTGCTCGTGGTCGGCCGTACCCGGCGCCGATTCTGGTCGGTCGGGGGCGCCACCCGCTCCCAGGTCGAGGTGGTGGCCGACCAGGTGGTGCCCAGCCGTCGGCGGGCAGCGTCGACTCGGGCGCTGGACCGGGCGCTGGCTACCCTGGACGCGTTCGGACACCACGAGGAGACGACGACGTGAGCGATCTGGTGAGCCTGCTCGGCGACGAGGCCGAGTCCCTGCTCGGGCACGAGGCGAAGGGCATCCCCGCCGGCGACCTGCACCTACCGGGTCCCGACTACATCGAGCGGGTCCTCGAGCGCAGCGACCGCAGCCCCCAGGTGCTGCGCAACCTGCAGTCGCTCTTCGACCACGGCCGCCTCGGTGGCAGTGGCTACGTCTCGATCCTGCCGGTCGACCAGGGCATCGAGCACTCGGGGGCGGCGTCCTTCGCCCCCAACCCGAAGTACTTCGACCCCGAGAACATCGTCGAGCTGGCCATCGAGGGGGGCTGCAACGCCGTGGCCACCACCTTCGGTGTGCTGGGGTCGGTCTCGCGGCGCTACGCCCACCGGATCCCCTTCATCGTCAAGGTGAACCACAGCGAGCTGCTGACCTACCCCAACACCTTCGACCAGGTGATGTACGGCTCGGTCCAGCAGGCCTTCGACCTGGGGGCGGCCGGCATCGGCGCCACCATCTACTTCGGCTCCGAGCAGGCCACCCGCCAGATCCAGGAGGTCTCCGAGGCCTTCCAGGAGGCCCACGAGATGGGCATGTTCACCGTGCTCTGGGCCTACCTGCGAAACAACGCCTTCAAGGTGGGTGACACCGACTACCACGTCGCCGCCGACCTCACCGGCCAGGCCAACCACATGGCCGTGACCATCGAGGCCGACATCGTCAAGCAGAAGCAGCCCGAGAACAACGGCGGCTACCACGCCCTCTCCGGCTTCGGCAAGACCCACAAGCTGGTCTACGACGAGCTGACCACCGATCACCCCATCGACCTGACCCGGTGGCAGGTGGCCAACTGCTACATGGGCCGCATCGGCCTCATCAACAGCGGCGGCGCCTCGAGCGGGGCCGACGACCTGGCCCAGGCCGTGCGCACCGCCGTCATCAACAAGCGGGCCGGTGGCCTGGGGTTGATCTCGGGGCGCAAGGCCTTCCAGCGCCCGATGGCGGAGGGTGTCGAGCTGCTGAACGCCATCCAGGACGTGTACCTCGACGAGACGGTCACCATCGCCTGAGCGTCGCCGGTCCCGTCGTCTCGGGACCATCGACCCGGGTGGTGACGCCGTCACCGGCCTAGAACGATCCTCGTGACTCGACGCCCGCCCGTCACCCCGGTGGTGGCGCTGGTCGCCGCCGGGGTGGTGCTCCTGCACCAACTGGCGTACCTGCTCGCCCACCCCGACCCGGTGGCGCGGGCGGCGGCGGCCGAGGGCCACGCCTACCTGGCGCCCCTGGCCGAGGTGGTCGTGCCCGTGGGTCTGGCCGTGGCCGTGTGGCTGCTGGCCCTGCGGACGGCCCGCCTGTGGGGCGGGGCCGCCATCGCCGTCGCACCCCTGACGGCCCTGGTGGCGGTCGGCTTCCTCGTCCTCGAGGTGGGGGAGCGGGCGGTGCGGGGCGCGGGCCCGGGGGCGGCCCTGACCGAGCCGGCGGTGGCGCTGGGGCTGGCCCTGGCCCCGCTGCTGGCCCTGCTCACGCACCGGCTCCTCGTCGCCGGGTCGACCGGGGTCGATGCCGCCCCGCCCCTGGTGGTCACCGTGGCCGGTCGGGGCACCCTCGTCGCCTGGCCGACCCCCCCCCCCCCACCCCACCGCCCTCCCCCGCGGCGCCCGGCCCCCGG
>CAYTJS010000391.1:0-3084 GCA_964438115.1 uncultured Iamiaceae bacterium | reverse complement strand
GACGGCGCCCTGGCCGAGCCGGTGCGGGAGGTGACCCTGGCCTCGACCCTGCAGCGCCTGCTGCTCGGGATCCGGGCCGTGGGCGCCGACCTCGAGTGGCGCCCCGGCGGCACCGCCGCCGCCACCCTCGTCATCGACGACGTCAGCCTCGGCGGTCGCTAGGCCGCGATCAGCCGCGTTCCGGGCTGGGGGGTGTGGCCAGGTCGGTGACGATCTCGGCGCCGAGGGCGGTGAGCGCGGTGGGGGCGGCCTTGATCTTGGTGCTGCGGTCGCCGCCGCCGAGCACGACCCAGGGGGCGTCCATCACCCGGGCGTCGACCCAGAGGGGCATCCCCTCGGGCAGGGCGGCGGCGGTCACCCCGCCGATCAGCATCCCGGTCAGTTCACGGGTCTGGTCGGCCGAGGCGAACGACGCCTTCTTCACGTCGAGGCGGCGACGCACGGTGCCGTTCACGTCGAGACGGGTGTGGGCCAGCACCACGCAGGCCACGAAGACCGGGTCGCCCCCGCCCCGGGGCCGGCCCGCCACCAGGATCGTGTTGGCCGACTGCTCGACCGGCACGCCGTAGTGCGCGCAGAAGGCAGCGGTGTCGGCCAGCTCGGGGTCGCAGTCGAGTACCTCGTAGTCGGCCCCGACGGCGTCGAGGGCGGCCCGCACCGCGGCGCCGGGATCAGCCTGGTCGACCATCGGCGGGGACCGTACCCGGCGGGGTCTGGGCCAGGGTGATCGTCGACTGGGCCAGGGCGAAGGCGACCCGGGGCGCCTCGTCCTCGGTCACGGCGATGGTCACGGCCTGGGCCCCGACCCGCACGACCACCGCCGCCCGGGCCACGGTCACCGTCGGGTCCTCACCGGCGGGGGCGACGAGGGGGTCGAAGGTGGCCAGCACGTCCACCCGGTCACCCGGGCGCAGCCCCAGCCGCCCGGGCCCGGTGGGGATGGCCACCGCCCGGGTGGTCGTGGCCACCAGACCGGATCGGTCGAGGCGGCGGGTGACCACGGGCTCGCCGACCCCGATGGTCTGACCGACGACGGCGTCGGCCGGCACCGTGCGCAGGGCACCCCGGGGGACCACGTCGGCGGGCCAGGTCTCGGTGGCCACCGTGTCGGGTCCCAGCACGGTGCCCGGGGCCAGGTCGACCCGGGCCACCACGACGGGCACGGGAGGGCCCCAGCGCCGGGCCTCGGCCCGGGCGTCGTCGACCGCCCCGGACACCGACAGCCCGACGACGACGGCCGAGCCGAGGACGAGCGCCCACCACAGCAGCGGGCGCCGGCGCAGCGCCAGCCGGGCCCGCCACCGGGCGAGGGGACGAAGGGGGGACGGACCAGGTCGCCGCACGAGCGCGAACCTCCACGAGAAATCCTCAGCGGGGGAAGCGCCAAGGAGAAGCCTAGGGACAGCCTCGCGGGGTCGTCACCCTCCAGCCGTCAGCGAGGCTGCGGAGCCGCCAGGCGGAGCAGCGCATCAAGACCGGTGCGGAAGCTGCCGGAGGCAGCAGTCGCCGCGAAGGCGGCGACGAGCAACACGGCGACGAGCGACTCAGCAGTCGGGTTCGAGCCCACCGGAGCCGTCGGCGCAGGCACAGGTGCGGTCGGCGGGGACGGCGGCGATGGCCCGGAAGAGGAGTTGGCGCACCCGGTCGTTGTTGGAGGCCATCACGGCAAAGACCTCCTCCATCGTCACCGCGTGCTCGGCCGCGCCCTCGACGCCGACGTCGTAGTCGGTCACCAGGGCCACGGTGGCGTAGCAGAGGCCCAGCTCACGGGCGAGGGCGGCCTCGGGGTACTGGGTCATGTTGATGACCGACCAGCCGTGGGAGGCGAACCAGGCCGACTCGGCCCGGGTGGAGAACCGGGGCCCCTCGACCACGACCACCGTCCCGCCGTCGTGGATGGTGATGCCCTCGGCCCGGCCCGCCTCGACGGCGATGGCCCGCAGCTGCGGGCAGTACGGGTCGGCGAAGGACAGGTGGTGGATCGTCGGCCCGTCGAAGTAGGTGTGGACCCGTCCCGACGTCCGGTCGACGAGCTGGTCGCAGACGACGAAGTCGCCGGGCGCCACGTCGGCCCGTAGGGAGCCGGTGGCGCAGGGGGCGAGGATCCGGGACACGCCCAGTTCCCGCAGCGCCCACACGTTGGCCCGGAAGTTGATGCGGTGGGGCGGGAACTGGTGGTCGGCGCCGTGGCGGGGGAGGAAGGCGACGGTCCGCCCGTCGACCTGACCCACGTGCACGGCGTCGGAGGGGGCGCCCCAGGGCGTGTCCACCTCGACCCGCTCGACGTCGTCGAGCAGCGAGTAGAAGCCCGATCCCCCGAACACCCCGATCTCGGCCGTCGTCACGGCCGCGAACCTAGGGGATGGGCCGGCGGGTCGTCAGGAGGCGGCCTTGGTCCCCGTGGACGAGCCCGAGGAGGAGTCGGACCCCGCCGACGAGCTCGACGAGCTGGCCGACGACGAGGAGGAGCTGTCCGACGAGGAGGAGCTGTCCGACGAGGAGCTCGACGAGCCCGAGGACGAGCCCTTCGAGCCGGAGCGGTTGTCGGTCTTGTAGAAGCCGCTGCCCTTGAAGGCGATGCCGACGGGGTGGAAGACCTTGCGCAGGTCGCCCTCGCACTCGGGGCACACGGTCAGGGCATCCTCGCTGAAGGACTGCACGATCTCGAGCTGGTGACCGCAGTCCCGACACTTGTACTCGTAGGTGGGCATCCGGGGAACCTCGGTGTCGATGGGGGGACGCCGCCGGCCCGTCCGGGACCGTTGGCACTCTCGAGCGTCGAGTGCCAAGGATACCCGGTCGTACGATGGTGGGGTGCTGGGGGACGGGGCCGTCGTCGTCGTGGGCTACCTGCTGGGGACCTTCCCCACCGCGGCCCTGGTGGGCCGCCGGGCGGGGGTCGACCCCACGGCATCGGGCTCGGGCAACCCCGGGGCCACCAACGTCTACCGCACGACCGGCCGCCGGGCCGGGGCCGTGGTGCTCGCCGTCGACGCCGCCAAGGGCGGCCTGGCCGCCGGGTTGGGCTGGGCGGTGGGCGGCCACACCGTCGGCCTCCTGGCCGGCGCCGCCACCGTGGTCGGC
>CAYTJS010000390.1:0-3118 GCA_964438115.1 uncultured Iamiaceae bacterium | reverse complement strand
GAGCGAAGGTCACGACCGGCGGCATCGGCGAAGCCGACGAGGAAGAGCCCAGCCAGGGGCGAGGTTGCGGCGCCTGCGGCGCCGCAACGAGGAGGACCGGCGGTATCGGCGAAGCCGGCGAGCCGGAGGCGAGCAAATGTGACGTGCGGACGAGAGGACTCGAACCTCCACGGGCAATGCCCACCGGGACCTAAACCCGGCGCGTCTTCCAGTTCCGCCACGTCCGCGTGGCAACCGGGCGCCAACGGTACCCTCCGCCCCCATGCCGCAGTTCGATGTCGCGAACGTCCCCATTGCCCAGGGTCCCGGTGGTGAGGGGGCCATGGAGATCTACAACCGCCTGCTCCGGGAGCGCATCGTGTTCTTGGGTCAGGAGGTCAACGACCAGATCGCCAACCAGATCACCGCCCAGCTCCTCTACCTCGAGGGCCAGGACCCCGATCGGGACATCTGGCTCTACATCAACTCCCCGGGTGGCTCGGTCACCGCGGGCATGGCCATCTACGACACGATGCAGTTCGTCGCCCCCGACGTGGGCACCATCTGCATGGGCCTCGGCGCCTCGATGGGCCAGTTCCTGCTCTGCGCCGGCGCCGCGGGCAAGCGCTTCGCCCTGCCCCACGCCCGCATCCTCATGCACCAGCCGCTGGGCGGGATCCAGGGTCAGGCCTCCGACATCGCCATCCAGGCCGAGCAGATGGCCTACACCAAGCGGCTGATGGCCGAGCGCATCGCCGAGCACACCGGCCAGAGCGTCGAGCAGATCCAGGCCGACTCCGAGCGGGACCGGTGGTTCACGGCCGAGGAGGCCAAGGACTACGGGATCATCGACCAGGTCGTGACCAACCGCCGCGACCTGCGCTGAACGCCCTGGGGGCCTAGCCTAGGGCGTCGTCGTCGGCGGCGCCGTGGTCCCGGGCACGGTCGTCGGGGCCACGGTCGTGGCGGGGATGGTGGTCGACGGTGAGCTGACCGGTGGCAGCGTCGAGGCCGTGGGCGGCGCGGTGGTCACCGAGGCGGCGTTGACGGCGGCCAGGTCGATGGCGCAGGCCTGGAGTGCGTAACGGGCCACCGACAGCTGGGCGGCGGCGATGGCCGTGAGATCGAGGTCCAGCGCCTCGAGCTGGTCGACCGCCGTGGGGTCCGACGGCTCGACCTCGGCCAGGACCTCGCTGATGGCGTCGAAGTCGTCGGCGAGCAGGACGAGGTCGTCGGCCACCACCGCGGGGGCGGCGGCCGTCAGCCGGTCGAGGGCGGCGGCGGTCTCGTCGGGCGCGACCGGGTCGAGGGGGTCGAACACCGTCAGGTCCTCGGCCACGACGGTCCGCAGCTCGGCGCAGAAGGCGTCGCGGCTGCCGGTGGCGGCGTCACCCCCGTCGTCGCCGCACCCGGTGAGCGGAAGCAGGATCAGACCGGCGAGTGCCCCCGCGACGAGGCGACGGCGCGGGCAGGAGCGGGGCACGTCCCGAGTATCCCCGATGCCGTCCCGCCCGACGCGGCACCCGGGCCTGTCACCACCCCTCGGTAACGTCCGGGCATGGAACGGCGGCTGCTGCGGACCCCCTTCGGGGCGCCGGCCCTGGATGCGCTCGAGGAGGTCGTGGCCACCGCCCAGGCCACCGACCCACTGGCGCCGGTGACCGTCGTGGTCTCCTCGGCCCCGGCGGCGGTGTCGGTCCGGCGGTCCCTGGCCCGTCGCCGCCAAGGCCTGGCCAACGTGTCGACCTTGGCCCTGCCCCAGTTGGCCGAACGCCTGGCCGCCGGTCCGGCTGCCGCCGCGGGACGGACCCTCAGCCCGACCTGGAACGCCGCCGCCGTGCGCGCCGGCCTGGCCGATGCCCCCGACCCGCTGTCCCGGGCCTCGGCATCGGCGGCCGTCGAGGAGGCCCTCACCCTGGCTTTCGCCCGCCTGCGGGAAGCGTCCGAGGCCGAGTTGGCCGCCCTCGAGAAGGCCGGGCCACGGGCCCGGGCCGTGGTGGACCGCTTCCGCGATCACCGGCGCCGGGTCGCCGACCTCCTCGACGCCCACGACCTGACCGGCCTGGCCGCGGCCACCGCCCGCGGCGACACCGCCGCCCGGGCCGCCCTGGGCACCGTCGTGCTCCACCTGCCCCGGCGGCTGGCCCGCTCCGACGTGGCCCTCGTCGAGGCCCTGGCCGCCGCCGGCCCGGTCGTGGCGCTGGTCGGGGTCACCGGCGACGACGACGCCGACCGACCCCAGCAGCGTCTCCTGGACCAGCTCACCCCGGTCCTGGGGCCGGCCACCGAGACCGTTGCCCCCACCGCCCCGGCCCCGGCCCGGGTGATCCTCGCCCCCGACCCCGAGGAGGAGGCGCGGGAGGCCGTCCGGGCCGTGCTGGCCCATCTCGCCACCGGGGCCACCGACCTCGACCGGGTGGCCGTCGTCAGTCGCGTGGGCTCGCCCTACCGGCTCCTGCTCCACGAGCAGCTGACCCGGGCCGGTCTGCCCCACCACGTCGACCTGCCCTGGTCGGTGGCCCAGAGCGCTCCCGGCCGGGTCCTGCTCGGCCTGCTCGACCTGCCGGAACGGGGCTGGCGTCGGGCCGACCTGGCCCGCTGGCTGCGGGCGGGGCCGCTGCGCTGGCGAGGTCGTCCCGTTCCGGTGGACTGGGACCGCGCCGCCCGCCGGGCCGGGGTGGTGCAGGGGCTCGACCAGTGGCACGAGCGCCTGGCCACCCGCCGTGAAGAACTGGCCGCTCGTCATGCCGAGGGGCAGCTCGACGACGAGGCCCTGGCCCGCCGTACCGCCGACCTCGAGGACCTCGAGGCCTTCGTCACCGAACTGGCCGAGGTCGCCAGGCCGGGCGCCCGACGCTCGTGGCAGGCCTGGGTCCAGTGGTGCGAGGAGGCCCTGGACCGCTATCTGGTGGGCAACGGGACCGACAGCTGGTCCGACGACGACCAGGCCGACCTCGCCCGTCTGCGGGAGTGCCTCGCCGCCTTGGCCGGACTCGACGCCGTCGAGGCCCCGCCGGAGGCGGCCCGTTTTCGGCGGGTGTTGGCCGACGAGCTGGGCCGGCGCCGGCGCCGGGTGGGCCGCCTGGGTCAGGGGGTGTTGGTCGGCGACGTGGCCGAGGTGGTGGGCCTCGACCTCGAC
>CAYTJS010000389.1:0-3127 GCA_964438115.1 uncultured Iamiaceae bacterium | reverse complement strand
CGCCGGTGGCCGAGGACGTCGCGCACCAACTCCTCGACGTCGCGGCTGTAGGTCACCAGGTCGTAGCGGTCCTCGGGGTCGAGGTCGCTGTCGCCGTGACCGCGGAGGTCGGGCACGATCACCTCGTAGCCGGCCTCGGCCAGCGGGGCGACGTTGCGCCACCAGATGCGCTTGGTCTCGGGGTACCCGTGCAGCAGGACGAGCGGGTACCCGCCCACCCCCTCGTGGAGGTAGGCCAGCGACAGGCCGTGGCGGACCTCGGCCCGGTGGACGGCGAAGGCCGCCGGGTCGGGGGCGCTCACCCCTGCCCCCGGATGGCGCAGGTCCCCGGGGCCTCCTGGTCGAGGCGGCCACCGCAGGTGGCCCCGTAGCCCTCGTAGGAGTTGGTGGAGGCGTCGATGGGGGTGATGGCGTAGAGGCGGTCGCAGTCGGCCAGCTCACCGGCGAAGCAGCGGTCGGCCAGGGCGTCGAACTCCGGCTCGGACCCGTAGTCGGGGATGAAGGTCGACGGGTCCTCGGGCTCGCCCAGCTCGCCCAACTGGCCGGGCAGGTCGAAGCTGAAGTCGTCGGAGAGCTCCGGCTCGAGGCCCTCACCCCCGCCGAAGTCGTTGGTGAAGTCGCCGTTGAGGGAACCGTCGAGGACGCCGGACAGCGTGGACGGGTCGCAGACCGTGGGGCCGTAGTTGGTGACCTCGAGGGGGTCGGCCCCGAAGAAGTCCTCGTCGCAGAGGAACCCGGCGGCGGCCTCGTAGCGCGACAGGTAGTCGAGGTAGTCGATGTCGTCGGGGTCGAGAGCGTCACCGTCGCCCGAGGCCACCTCGTAGCGACCCGAGAACGACCCCTCGCTCCCGGCGTACCCGCTGACCACGATGGTGTAGGTGCCCGCCGTGGGGGCCACGAACTGCAGGCCCTCCACCTCGTCGGTGCCGCCCCGGTCGGTGCCGACGACGAGGGGACCGGCCTCGTCGACGACCTCGCCATCGACGTCGTTGCTGCCGGTGTTGGTCTCGAGGATCTCGACCTGGCGTTGGAGGCGCTCCTCGACCGCATCGGCGTCGCCGTCCGGGGCGAGCAGTTGCTCGAAGCCCTCGGTCAGGGCGTCCTCCTCCACGGCCAGTTGGACGACGGCATCGAGGCCGTCGGTCTCGACGACCACCCGCAGGGCGTCCCCGGCCTCGAGGGCCACCGGCGTGAGCGCCACCGGCTCGTCCTCGTCCAGCGAGCCGGAGAAGCTGCCCTCGTCGGCGGCGACGTCGTCGCTCGCCGGCTGGTCGTCCGCCGGGCCACCGCCGTCGTCGCCCCCACCGAGGGCGCCCAGGGCGAGCACGATGGCGGCCGCGGCCGCCATCACCAGGACGGCGAGACCGGCCACCACGGCCACCGGGAACCGTCGCGCCTGGGCCGTGTGCGACGTGGCCTGGTCCGACAGGTACCGGTCGGGCCCGTCGGCCACCGCCGGGGTGCCGGCCATCGGGTCGAGCGTGGCCACGCCGTCGTCGGCGACCTGGTCGGTCCAGACCGTGCCGTCCCACCACCGGTGCTGGTGCCGACCCTCGGGGTCGGCGTACCAGCCCGGTGGCGTGCCGCCGGGGAGGTCGCTCACCGGCGGCTAGCTGACCCGGATGCGGTAGTCGCCCGAGTAGTTGGAGAACCCGGCCACGATGACCTGGTAGGTCTCACCCGGCTCGAGGGTGACCTCGAGACGGGAGTCGCGGCTGCGGGCCCCACCGTCGTCGTCGAAGCCGATCTGGACGCCGGCGCTGTCCACCACCTCGACGGTCGGGTCGAGCCCGCCGGTGTCGAAGGTGCCCAGCACCCTGATGACCACGGGGCCTCCGCCGGGGACGTCGAGGTCGTAGATGTCGGACCCCTCCGGCTCGATGAAGCCCGAGGCCGACTCGCCCACCCCGATCGTCCCGACGAACTCACCCTCGGGGGTCCCGGTGGAGAAGTCGTCGGAGAAGTCGTCCGAGAAGTCCGAGCTGAAGTCGTCGGAGAAGTCCGAACTGAAGTCATCGGAGAAGTCGTCGGAGAAGTCCGAGCTGACGTCGGTGGACAGCAGCTCGTTGAAGGCGTCCTCGTCACACAGGGTCGCGGCGAACTCCGAGACGTCCTCGGGATCGTCGCCGTAGAACTCCTCGTCGCAGAAGAAGTCGAGGTGGGGCTCCCACGCCTCGAGGAAGGCGACGAAGTCCAGCGGCTCGTCGGGGTCGAGGTCGAAGTCCTCGTCGACGTCGCCGACCTCGATGTTGCCCTCGACCTCGCCCTCGGTGCCCTGACCGCTGATGATCACCGAGTAGGTGCCGTCGACCGGCGCCAGGAACACGGTGCCCTCGGGGTCGCCCTCGGTGCCGAAGTCCTCGGTGCCGGTGGGGATCCCGGCCTCGGCCAGGACGGGCAGCTCCTCGGCGAGGAGCTCGGAGAAGTCACCGAAGCCGTCCTCGCCGGCCTGGCTGAGGTCGGAGGAGAGGTCCTCGTCGATGCTCTCCGAGAACAGCTCGGTGTAGCCCGAGATGGCGTCGGAGTAGTAGTCGCTGTCCAGGTCGTCGAGGTCGTCCTCGTCGACGTCCTCGTCGATCAGCCCCGAGAAGGCCGGGGAGGCGGCCACGTCACGGCCCACGGCGAGGGTCAGGCGGGCGTCGAGGTCGTCGTCCGGCTCGACGATCACCCGGAAGGGCTGGCCGGCGTCGAGCTCGAGCGTGCGGACGATGAAGGGGTTGTCCTCGTCGATGGTGCCGCTGAACTCGCCCGCCCCGCTGCTGTCGTCGTCACCGCCGAACACGAAGATGACGAGGACGGCGACGATGGCGGCGGCCACCAGGGCCACGACCGCCAGTAGTCCGACCGAGAGCTTCGAGCCCGAGCCCCCGGGGGGCGCGGCGGCCATGGCGGCCTCCGCCGGCGGCGGGCCGGCCGGGGCGCCGGCCATCGGAGGCCCGTCGACCACCGGCATCGGTGCGGTGGCATCGGCGGCGACGGTGGGCGGGACGACGGCAGGCGGCTCCTCGGCGGCCACGGGCTCCTCGGCCGCGGTGGCCTCCGGCTCACCCGGCGGGTCGGTGGCCTGCACGCCGCCGTCGGAGACCTGGTCGGTCCAGGCCGAGCCGTCCCAGTAGCGGTACTCGTG
>CAYTJS010000388.1:0-3131 GCA_964438115.1 uncultured Iamiaceae bacterium | reverse complement strand
ACGGTGAGGACGGGGTCGACCAGGGCGAGGATGACCGTCACCGCCGTCACCGTCAGGGCGTTGGACAAGGTGAGCGGGATGAGCACGATGAAGTGCTGGATCTGCTGGAGGTCGGTGTTGGCCCGGCTCATCAGCTCGCCCGTCTGGTTCTCGTCGTGGAACGAGAAGTGGAGGCGCTGGAGGTGGGCGAAGAGCCGGTCCCGCAGCACGGTCTCGGCCCAGCGGCTCTCGCGGAAGGCGAGGTAGCGGCGCAGGCCGGTGAAGGTGGCCGCCACGAGGCCGGCGATGACGATGGCCACCGACCACACGGCCAGCGTCGTGCGGTCCTCGGCCTCGATGCCGTGGTCGATGGCGCCGGCCACGAGCAGCGGGGCCGCCACCTTGCCGATCGTCCAGAGCACCCCGACCAGCACGCCGGCGGTGATCCCCCGCCACTGGTCGCGCATCTGGTCGGTCATGAGCCGCCAGCCGGCGCGGTTGGAGCGCGCGTCGTCGGCGAGCGGTTCGGCCATCGGGTCGAGGGTACCGAGGCCCCCGACGGCCCCCCGCCGGGATTCGGGCCGACCGGCCGTCAGGTCAGGCGACGCAGCTCGCGGTGGTAGCGGGCGCCCCGCTCGACGTAGAGGGCCACGGCCTCGTCGAACTGCCCGGGGGTGACCGCCCCCTCGCGGAGACGGGCGGGCACGCCGAGGGCCATGGCCCCGGTGGGCACCTCCATGCCGCCGGGCACGAGGGCGTTGGCGCCGACGAGGGCCCCGGTGCGCACGACGGCGTCGTGCAGCACGGTGGAACCCGAGCCCACCAGCGACCCGTCCTCGATGCGGCAGCCCTCGAGATGGGCGTTGTGGCCGATCACACAGCCGTTGCCGATGGTCGTCGGCAGCACGGCAGTGGTGTGCACGACCGTGCCGTCCTGGACCGACGTGCGGGCGCCGACCTGGATCAGGCCGTCGTCGCCCCGCAGCACCGCCGTGGGCCAGATGGTCGACTCGGGGCCGATGCGCACGTGGCCGATGACCACGGCGTCGGGGTGGACGAAGGCACTCGGGTCGATCTCGGGCTCGACGGCTCCGAGGGCGTAGACCGGCACCGCCCTAGAGGGCGAAGGTGCCGTAGCCGCCCCGGAAGAACACGAGGGGCGTGCCCTTGCCGCCGACGTCGAGGTCGTGGACCCGGCCCACGACGATGTAGTGGTCACCGGCGTCGTGGACGTCCTCGATCGTGCAGTCGATCCAGGCCAGCACGTCGCGGATGAGCGGCGAACCGGTGCGGGCGGCCTGCCAGCCGATGCTGGCGAACTTGTCCTCGGCCTTGCCGGCGAAGATGCGGGCCACGTCCTCCTGCTCGTCGGAGAGCACGTTGACGCAGAAGGCACCGGCGGCCTCGATCTTGGGCCAGCTGGACGACGACTTGGCCGGGCAGAACCCCACGAGGGGTGGGTCGAGGGAGATCGAGAAGAACGAGCCCACGGCCAGGCCCACGGGCGGCTGGCCCGGGGGTTGGGCGGCCACCACGGTCACCCCCGTGGGGAAGTGGCCGAGGACCTGACGGAACCGGGCCTGGTCGATGGCGGGGGCGGGGGGCTCGGAGTCGCTCACGGAGCGGGCAGGCTAGCCGTGGACGACGAGGGGGTCCGAGTCCCCCTGCAGGCCGAGGTCCAGGTCCGCGGGCGCCGGCCCACCCGGGTCCAGCGCCACGGTGAGGCCCTCGTGGGCCGCCACCACCTCGACGTCGCGGCGGGCACCCCGGTCGGCGGCGGACCGGGTCAGCTCGTCGAGCCGGGCGTCGTCGTGGGCGGGATCGTGGTGGAACAGGGCGATGGCGCCCACCCCGGCCTCGGCGGCCACGTCGACGGCGTAGTCGATCGTGCAGTGCCCCCAGTCGGCCTTCACGGCGAACTCCTCGGGCGTGTACTGGGCGTCGTGGATCAGCAGGTCGGCGCCGTCGGCCAGCTCGAGCACCCCGTCGGCGATGTGGCCCGAGCCGTCGGAGGGGGCCTGGTGGTCGCTGATGTAGGTCACCACCCGGCCCGCCACCTCGATGCGGTAGCCGGCGGTCAGCCCCACGTGGGGTACGGACCGGCTGGTCACCTTGGCGTCGCCGATGACCACCGTGTCGTCGATCACGTCGTGGAAGACGATCTCGCCGTGGAGGGCCTCGATCTCGACCGGGAAGAACGGCGGGCGCAGGAAGGCCCGGAAGGCCTCCTCGAGGCTCATCCCGTCCTGGGGCGGCCCGTACACGTCGAGGCGGGCGCCGGGGCGCAGGACGGGCACGAAGAAGGGCAGGCCCTGGATGTGGTCCCAGTGCAGATGGCTGACCAGGGCGCTGCCCCGGAAGGAGCCGTCCTGGGGCTGGGTCTCGCCCCAGAAGCGCAGGCCCGTGCCCAGGTCGAGGACGATGGGGGCGGCGCCGGGCACCTCGACGGCGACACAGGCCGTGTTGCCGCCGTAGCGCGCCAGGTCGTGACAGGCACACGGGGTCGAGCCCCGCACCCCGAAGAAGTTCACGTTCACCGTTCGTCCCCCGGCACGTCCGTCCCCGGTCGGGCCCGTGACGGACCCCTCACGATCCCGTGGACCTTACCCACGACCGGGCTCGAGTGCGCGGCGGGCGCCCGCCGTCACTCGGCGGGGGCGAGCTCCTCGGGTGGCGTGGTCAGCAGCACCGCGATCGTGCGGGCGGTGAGGCGGGCGGCCAGGGCGGCCTCGCGCAGGTCGTCGGGCGAGGTGGGCTCGGCGGCGGCCTCGGGGTCCGCACCCTCCTCGACGGCGGTGTCGGCGAAGGCGAGCACGGTCTCGATGTGGGGCACCAGCTCCTCGGCCACGGCCGGCGCCGACACGCCGGGGTAGTCCCGGGCGATGACCAGGCCGATCTCGTCGCGGAGGGCGTCGAGGCCGTCCTCGGCGGCGGCCACGCCCTGGATCGACCCGTCGATGAGGCCGACCGTGTAGTCGGCGAAGAGGTCGATGCGCTGGTCGAGCAGCTCGGAGATCTCGATGGCGGCCTGCTGGTCGTCGGGCTCCATGGTGGCGCCGATGCCCGTGCTGTTGTCGGCCAGGGCCTGGCGCACGCCGGCGGGCAGCGGGGCCGACGGGTTGCCGCCGTTCTCGATGATCTCCTCGATGTAC
>CAYTJS010000387.1:0-3140 GCA_964438115.1 uncultured Iamiaceae bacterium | reverse complement strand
CCTCGGCGTCACCCGTGCATCGCGCCCGCCGCCGGGCCTGTTCCCGGGCGTCGTGGGCCCGGGGCGGCGGCGGCTCGATCGTCTCGACCCGCCCGTCGATGATGGCGACCAGGTGTGGTGCGCAGTGCCACAGGGTGTGGTGGTAGCTGCACAGCGGGACGAGGTTGGCCAGGTCGGTGGACCCGCCCTCCTCCCAAGGGACCAGATGGTGGATCTCGCACCAGTCGAAGGGGACCAGGCAGCCCTCGGCGGCGCAGTGACGGTGCTCGACCCGGAGAGCGAGGCGCTGGTCCCAGGTGGCGGTGCGGACCCGGCGGCCCAGGTCGAGCACGGCGCCGTCGGTGCCGAGGACAGCGGGGATGATGTCGGCCTCGCAGGCCATGCGCCGCAGCTCGCCCGCCGAGAGGGGGGTGCCGTCGGCCAGCTCGCAGCGACCCTGAGCGGCCAGCTCACCGGTGAGGTTGGCGACGTCGGTGAGGGCGATGATCGTGGGTACGGCCCGGTGCTTGGCCACCTGGTCGGCGGCGGCGGCCTGGCGGAGGACGTCGGCGAAGGCGTCGGCCATGCGCTGCTCGGTGGTGGGTCCGATGTTGAGGGCGGCCGGGGTCCCGGCCTCGCGCTCGGCGCGGATGCGGGCCCGGTAGGCGCGGCCCAGGACGGTGTCGAGGACGGCGGCGGTCTCGTCGTCGAGGCGGAAGGAGCCGACCTGCATGCCGTCGCGGTCGCGCCAGCGCCGGAACGAGCGCCGGGCCCGCTGGCGTTCGATGCGGTTGCGCGAGCGGTCGGCCACCTCGTCGAGGTCGCGGACCCAGTCGGCCATGGTGCGGCGGAACTCGTCTGCCGTCTGGTCCATGGCGGTCAGGGCCAGGCGGGCCTCGTCGCCGGCCATGGCCTCGGGGTGGCGGGCGGCGGCGTCGACGATGGCCCGGGCGTGGTCGGGGGTCATGAGACCCGAGGCCAGCACCGACAGCGACACCGGCAGCCGGCGCAGCCAGCGGGCGGTGCGGGCCCGACCCTGGGCGGTGGCGCGGGCCATCCCGGTGGCGGCCCGCAGCTCCGCTGCCGTGTCGCGGTGGGCGCACCGGCGGCGGGAGCGGCGGTCCTCCAACTCGGCCAGGACCACGATCTCGCGGGCCTCGTCGACGGCCCGGCGGCGGGCGATGGCGGCCAGTTCGGCGGCGAGGGCCTCGTCGCTGGCCTCGGCCCGGGCCCCGACCTGGACGTCGCCGAAGGCCGGGTCGTACTCACCCCAGGGGAGGTCCTCGGCGAGGAGGGCGGAGGCCGGACCGAACATGTGTTCCACCCTACGTCGGGGGTGTGACACTCATCCCCGGGCGTACGGTGGCGACCATGCTGCGGGTCACCGGACTGGACCACCTCGTGCTCAACGTCGCCGACGTCGAGCGCTCGATCGCCTGGTACCGGGACGTGCTGGGCCTCGAGGTGCTGCGTCTGGAGGAGTGGCGGCGGGGCGAGGTGCCGTTCCCCTCCGCCCGCATCGACGCCACCACGATCATCGACTTCATCCCGGCCGAGCGCTCGGGCGAGAACCTGAACCACTTCGCCCTGGTGGTCGACGCCGACCTGCAGGCCCTCGTCGACAGCGGCACCTTCGAGCTGGCCGGCCCCGACCACCCGGCCGACCTGTTCGGCGCCCAGGGCCAGGGCCTCGGCATCTACGTGAAGGACCCCGACGGCAACACCGTCGAGCTCCGTACCTACCCCAGTTGAGCCCTCGAGGCACCCGCCCTCCGAATCGGGAGGCTGACGCCTCGAGGTCGGGAGTCGCATCGCAGGGGCGCTACGCTCACGATCCCACCCCGGGCGATTAGCTCAGCGGAAGAGCGCTGCCTTCACACGGCAGAGGTCACTGGTTCGAGCCCAGTATCGCCCACTCCGATCCTCCCCTCGGCCGCGCCGCGCGTTTGCGCACCCCTCGCACCTGGGGGAGCACTCTCAGCGGATCCGGCAGGGAGACTCGCCGTGGCGCTCAACCTTGGTCCATGGCCGTTCCTGCGCTCAGCGAGCTCCGGGCTCGCCCGTGAGGAGATCATCCGCGTGGATGAAGCTCGGGACGCTCACCGGGTCAGGGTGTTCGGTTCGGTCGCTCGTGGGAACGGGTCGGCGGCCAGCGATGTCGACTTCCTGGTGCAACTCGACGAGCAGTGTGGCCTGTTCGACCTGGGTGGCCTGTTGATGGACCTTCGGGAGTTGCTCGGCTGTGATGTCGACCACCGAGGCCGGGCTGCGACCGCGGGTGGCGGAGCGGGTGCTGGCTGACGCCGTCGACCTGTGAGGGACGATCGCCATCTCCAGCCTGATCGACTGGTGGTTCGGTCTTCCTACTGTAGGTAGCATCAGGGTATGAAGGTCAGTGTGAGTCTGCCGGACGAGGACGTCGCCTACCTCGACACCTACGTGGCGGCCCGGGGTCTCGACTCCCGCTCTGCGGCGGTGCATCGGGCCGTCCGCCTACTCCGGGCGTCCGAGCTGGGAGCGGCCTACGAGGAAGCCTGGGCGGAGTGGGCGGGCAGCGAGGACGCCGAGCTGTGGGACGCGGTGACACCGGACGGGCTCGGCTGATGCTGCGGGGCGAGATCCGTTGGGTCGACCTCGACCCCGTACGCGGATCGGAGTCGGACAAGCGGCGACCCGCAGTGATCGTCAGCAACGACGGGGCGAACGCGACCGCCAACCGGCTCGGGCGCGGGGTGGTCACCGTCGTGCCGGTGACCAGCAACACCGCGCGCGTCTACCCGTTCCAGGTACTCCTGAGTGGGGAGGCGACGGGACTCGCACGGGAGTCGAAGGCCCAGGCCGAGCAGGTCCGATCGGTCGCGGTGGAGCGCATCGGGGCACCGATCGGCCTGTTGTCGGGTCCGGAGGTGGCCGCGCTCAACGAGGCGCTTCGCCTCCACCTGGCCCTCTGAGCCGACTGCGACGGATCCCACAGCCGCACCGTCTCGGCCTTCGGGCCGAGCTCGTCGGCCACCGAACCGATCGCGTCCCAGTTCATCTTGTCCCGCGGGCTGGCTGACCGTCAGGTGCGGCGGTTGGTGAAGCGAGTCCCAGTGCGATCGAGGACGATCTCGCCTGATCGGCCAGTTTGCGTCGGCTCACGGCGGGCGAGGCCCGTGCGA
>CAYTJS010000386.1:0-3143 GCA_964438115.1 uncultured Iamiaceae bacterium | reverse complement strand
ACTCGGCGGGCCCGTCACCCGCCACCAGGGCGTCGAGGGCGAGCGCCTGCTGCAGCACGGGCGCCGGGGCCACGTGGGCGCCGACCTCCTCGAGGAGGAGGGCCAACTCGACCACGCCGAGGCCCAGGCCGCCCCGGTCCTCGGGCACGGCCACCGCCGACCAGCCCTGGTCGACCATGGCCGCCCACAGGTCGGCGTCGATCCCCCCGCCGGCGTCGACGGTCGCCCGCACCCTCGTCGTGGGGGCCTGGCCGTCGAGCAGGGTGCGGGCCGCGTCCCGCAGGGCCTCCTGGTCGTCCGAGAGCTCGAAATCCACGTGCATACCATTGCACCTCGGTGGACCTGACCCCGACGCCCGAGCAGGAGGCCTTCCGGACCGAGCTGCGAGCGTGGCTGTCCGAGCACGGGGCCGAGGCCGTCCCCCGCCGCCACGACGACCTGGCCGCCGAGGTGGCCGAGCTGCGCCGCTGGCAGGCTGCGCTGGCCGAGGGGCGCTGGATCGGGGTCACCTGGCCGACCGAGTACGGCGGGCGGGCCGCCGGGCCGCTGCACCACTTCATCGTCCAGGAGGAGCTGGCCCGGGCCCGGGCCCCCGAGCTGGTCGGCCGCATCGGCATCAACCTGGTGGGGCCCACCCTGCTGGCCCACGGCACGCCCGAGCAGAAGGCCCGGTGGCTGCCCCGGATCCTCGCCGCCGACGAGCTGTGGTGCCAGCTCTTCTCCGAGCCGGGGGCGGGCTCGGACCTGGCCGCCATCGCCACCCGGGCCGAGCGGGTCGACGGCGGCTGGCGGCTGACCGGCCAGAAGGTCTGGACCAGCTACGCCCAGTTCGCCGACTGGGGACTGTGCCTGGCCCGCACCGACCCCGACGCGCCGAAGCACAAGGGCATCTCGGCGCTGGCCGTCGACATGACCGCGGAGGGCGTCGACATCCGGCCCCTCGTCCAGATCACCGGCGAGGCCGAGTTCAACGAGGTGTTCTTCGACGACGTGTTCGTCCCCGACGCGCAGCTCGTCGGCGCCGAGCACGACGGCTGGCGGGTGTCGTCGTCGACGCTCACCCACGAGCGGGGCACCAACCCGCGCCAATTCGTCATCCACGCCCAGCTCGTCGAGGAGCTCTTCCGCCTCGCCGTCGAGTCGGGGCGCTACGAGGACGTGCGCCTCCAGCGCCGGCTGGCCGAGGCCTTCGTCGAGGTCCGTCTCTTCCAGCTCCACAACTGGCGCTCGCTGTCGCGGCTGGCGGCGGGCAAGGAGCTGGGTCCGGAGGGCAGTGCCCTCAAGCTCTACTGGAGCGAGATGAGCAAGCGTCTGCACGAGACGGTCATGGCCGTCCTGGGCGATGCGGCCCCGCTGTGGCGGGGGGCCGACGACAACCCCGGCGACGGCGAGTGGCAGCGGTCGTGGCTCTATTACCACGCCGCCTCGGTGTTCGCCGGGACCAACGAGATCCAGCACAACATCATCGGCGAGCGTGTGCTGGGCCTGCCCCGGGAGCCCCGACCCTGATGGCCGGGCCGCTGGCGGGCCTGCGGGTCCTCGACCTGGGCACGCGCATCGCCGCGCCGTTCTGCGCCGGCCTGCTGGGCGAGGCCGGCGCCGAGGTGATCAAGGTCGAACAGCCCGGCACCGGCGACTTCATGCGCCAGATCGGGCCCTTCGCCGAGACCGACGAGGGGCCGTACTCGCTGTTCTGGGCCGTCGAGGGCCGGGGGCGACGCTCGGTCACCCTCGACCTGCGCCGGCCCGAGGGCCAGGACCTCCTGCGCCGCCTCGCCGCCACCGCCGACGTGCTGGTCGAGAACTTCCGGCCCGGGACCCTCGAGCGCTGGGAGCTCGATCCCTCGACCTTGCCCGACCGGCTGGTCACGGTTCGGATCAGTAGCTTCGGCCAGGACGGGCCCAACGCCGAGCGCCCCGGGCTCGACCGGGTGGGCATCGGCTTCGGCGGCCTGATGCACCTCACCGGCTACCCGGACCGACCCCCGGTGCGGGTGGGCGTGACCATCTCGGACTA
This sequence comes from uncultured Iamiaceae bacterium, assembly GCA_964438115.1. Taxonomy (GTDB): domain Bacteria; phylum Actinomycetota; class Acidimicrobiia; order Acidimicrobiales; family DATDAH01; genus DATDAH01. Next base: position 1,126 of record CAYTJS010000386.1, on the reverse strand, counting down.
CCTGACGGGAGTGTTCGCCGCCCAGGCCGCCACCGCCGCCCTCTACGAGCGCGACGTGCGGGGCGGGCAGGGATGCGTGATCGACGCCGCCCTCTACGGGGCCAGCCTGCGCATCCTCGAGTGGACCCTGGCCGCCTATGACCGGCTCGGTGTCGTCCGCTCCCGGGAGGGCAACCGGCTGGCCAACTCGGCCCCGCTCGACAACTACCCCACCGCCGACGGGAAGTACGTGTGCGTCGTGGCCGGCAGCGACGCCAACTTCGCCCGCCTGTGCGCGGCGATGGAGCGGCCCGACCTGCTGACCGACGACCGCTTCGACACCCTCCCCAAGCGGGCCGAGCGCAGCGACGAGGTCAACGGCCTGGTGGCCGACTGGACCTGGACCCTGCCCGCCGACGAGGTGGTGGCCCGCTGCGTGGCCGCCGACGTCCCGGTGGCCACCGCCTTCACCGCCGCCGACCTCTTCGCCGACCCCCACGTGGCGGCCCGGGGCGACCTCGTCGCCGTCGACGACCCGGTGGCCGGACCCCTCCGCCAGCAGGCTCCGTTCCCCCGCCGTCTGGGCGAGCCGCCGTCGGCGCCGACGGGGGCACCCCGCCTGGGGGCCGACACCCGCGCCGTCCTCGGCGACCTCGGCCTCACCCCGGCCCAGCTCGACGACCTCGCCGCCCAAGGGGTCATCTGATGCTCTCCATCCGGTCCCGGTCGAACCTTGTGCAAACACGCCGCCATTCCGGCGGGTTTGCACAAGGTTCGGGGGATGGGGGGTCGACGTGACGTTGCGGCCGGTGGCCGAGGGGCTGGTCGAGCTGGGGCCGGACGGGTCGATGACCCTGATCGGGGGGTGGTCGCCCACCTCGGGGCGGCACCACTTCCCGCTCGGGCCGGTCTGCCCCTACTCGGGCGCCGACGACGTCGAGGCCGTGACCCTGCCCCGTGACGGCCGGCTCTGGGCGTGGACCGCCGTCACCCACGCCCCGCCGGGCTACGACGGCCCGGTCCCCTACGGCTTCGGCGTGGTCGAGCTGGACGACATCGGCCTGCGCCTGGTCACCCGCCTCACCGAGGCCGACCCGGCCCGTCTCCACGAGGGCCAGCGCATGACCCTGGTGACCGACGACCTCGG